>CAZBPB010000011.1:5530-22141 GCA_964493565.1 uncultured Pleurocapsa sp.
GCGGCAATGAAAAAAGCCAGCAGCTTATAGTTGAAAACATTGATGCCCATCTGCTCGGCAGCGATGTCATTATCACGCACCGAAATCAGCGCGCGCCCTACACGGCTGCGCAGGATGTTGCGGGCGGCAAGACTTAGAAAGACGGCGGCGGGGATGATGATGTAATACATCGCGCCATCAGCGGCAAAACTGATGCCGAACAATGTGGGTACCGGCACATCCAGCGGGCGCGAACCATTGGTCAGCGGTTCCAGCGGGTAGCGCAGTAACCATGGAATGATGAACTGCGCGGCAAGCGTGGCCATCGCAAGATAGAAGCCTTTGACGCGCAGCGAAGGCAGTCCAAAGATCAGACCGACCAGACCTGTGACCAACGCCGCGACGGGCAGTGCCAGCCAGAAAGTCATGCCTAGTTCGCGACCTAAGATTGCGCCAGTATACGCGCCAACTGCCATAAAGGCGGCGTGACCAAGCGAAATCTGACCGCAGTAACCTGTAAGGATATTTAAGCCCTGTACTGCGATCACGAAAATGGCGATGCGGTTGAGCGTGCCGATCCACAATGAGGGGACGATATTCACCCCCAACGGCCCTTCGCTGGAGAGCAGCGGCAAAAGCAGCAGCAGCAAAAACAGCCCGTTCGAAAGTAATTTATCGGTGCGGGTGCGGTTGAGCGCGATATCCTGCGCATAACTGGTATCAAAAACCCCTGACGGGCGAATGTTAGCGGACATTCAAATCCTTCTGGATGAAAGTTAAAAGGTGAGCGTTAAAGATTGTTTTAGCATAAGACTCATGATCAAAATTCTTGAAGGCTGCTAAGAATACGCATTTAATAGACCTCTTGATTCCGACTTTTAACTTCCTTAAATTCTCTCAATCCGTCTTTGACCAAACAGGCCATCGGGACGAATAACCAGCACGACCATCAGCACGAGGTATGGCGCAAGCTCGGTGCCCGCCTGCGTACCGGGAAAAAGCAAATTTGCAAATTCCTGTACCAGCCCGATGATTAGCCCCCCGATCAATGCGCCGGGAACACTTTCCAGACCGCCCAACAACACAGCGGGGAACGCGCTCAACGCCAGCAGCGGCATATTTAGCGAGAGGCTGGTGGCACCACCCTGCAGCACGCCAGCCGTCGCGGCAAGCAGCGCAGCGATTGCCCACGCAACAGCCAGGATAGTGCGGACGCGCAATCCGACGGATTGCGCCAATTTTTGATTTTCAGCAGTGGCACGCATGGCGAGGCCAACGCTGGTATAGCGGAAGAAGGCGACGAAGGCGGCGAAGGCTAAGAGCGAGAGCAAGAAGGCGACCAGCAGTTCGGTGCGCACGATGATGGTGCCCCCGAGCACATCGGTGGCTTGAATGCGTATGGGTATGGGCAAGCCCAACTGCGCCAGACCGGTGAACACTTGCAGCGGAATTTCTACACTGCCCCAGATCATCTGGGTGACACCATGTAGTAATTCGCTGATGGCCAGTGTCATTAGCACCATGGCAAACAGCGGCTGACCGATCAACGGGCGGATGGCGAAACGCTCAATAGTGAGGCCGGTGAGCACCGCGCCATAAACTGCGCCGATGATGGCCCGCAGTAATTTGAGGCTGTCGCCACCGACCATGAGCGCAATGAAGCCAAACGCAGCAATGCCCGCCGCGATTGCCAGACTGCGCGGATTACGTAGGGCGCGCCAGCTATTGGTGGTGACGACCATCAGCGCGGTTGCAACTGACAGGGCTAGCGCCGCCAGCGGGGAAATGCTGCTGGTATTGGAGAAAAAGGTGTAGAAAAGCAGCCCGCCAAGCAGCATCATCCAGCCCTGCGCGAAGTTAAACACGCCAGAGGCTTTGTTAATCACTACGATACCCAGTGCAATCAGAGCATACACGCCGCCGACCAGAAGGCCGGTGACGGTGCTTTGTACCAGCCGGTACGGGCGCTGATTGCCCAACAGCGGCACAATGATTACGCGGCGGTTATTGTGGTAAACGGTTGTAATTGCGGTCAAAAAGAAAGCCCCTCACCCCCTGCCCCCTTATCGAAAAAGGAAGCGCAGGAAAAAGAATTATTCTGATATCTTGATAGAGACCCTCACCCCGACCTTGTGGTCGTGCCCTCTCACGTTTGACGGGAGAGGGCGGTTAAGCGAAGCGCAACGGGTGAGGGTTACACCACCTCACACACTCTCACCGCCGTCTCGACAATGCCGGTGCGGCCATCGCGGTATTTGACTTCAGCTTTGACGATGACCTGAGTTTGATCGTGATACATAGCATCCAGCATTTGCGCATATTTCTCGCTCAAGGCTTTGCGGCGCAGCTTGCGGGTGCGGGTCAGTTCAGCTTCGTCAGCATCGAAGGCTTTGTGCAAGATCACGAACTTACGGATGCGCGCTGGTGTTGGTAGGAGCGCGTTTACACGCTCGACCTCTTTCTTGATCAGTTCGTAGGTTTCGGGCTTCTGCGAAAGATCGACAAAGGTGGTGAAACTAATACGCTTCTTCTCCGCCCAGCGCGCAACGTTATCAAAATCAATATTCACAATGGCAGTCACGTAGTGCGTCTCTTCGCTGCCCACCGCCATCACGTCCTGAATATAGGGGCTGAACTTGAGGCGGCCTTCAATATACTGCGGGCTGAAGGTTTCGCCGTTGGCTAAAGCCAGCATATCGCTTACACGGTCAAGGTAGATGATGTGTCCATCTTCGTCGGCATAGCCTGCATCTCCGGTATGGAACCAGCCATCATCATCCAAAGCAGTATGGGTTTTTTCTTCGTCGCCATAATAACCAGCAAACACCGCACGGCTGCGAATCCACAGCTCACCGTCAGGGCGGATTTGTACTTCAACGCCGGGTGCAGGCGTACCTACGGTTTCCAGTTTAATATTGCCGTCGTAATGCGTGGTATGGCACTGGCATTCGGTAGACCCGTATAAATTCTTCAGGTCAACGCCGACTGCCCGGAAAAAGCGCAGTTGGTCGGGTGAAAGGGTGGCACCAGAGGTGAAGGCATGGCGCATCCGGGTCATACCGACTTTATCGCGCAGCGGCTGGAACACTGCTACTTCGCCCACCAGATTGAGCGCAGCCAGATGCACAGGAACGGCTTTGCGTTCATCTTCGTAATCAGCCACGCGGTAGGCTACAGGCAGAAACATCTGATACAGCTTACGATTCAGCCATGAACTGTCGTTGACACGCATTTGCATGGTGCTAGCGAGATTTTCCCAGATGCGGCTTGGGAAAAGAAGCGCGCTAGGGGCGATCTCGCGGATGTCAGTTTGAACCGTAGACTGACTTTCAGGGAAATTCACCGTCACGCCATGTACCACATGACCGGTCACGCCAAGACTTTGCTCGGTGATCCACGCTAACGGGCTAAATGATACATAGTTATCGTCGGCAAATACGGGCGCGATATCGGTGGCGTGTTTATTGCCATAGAGAAGATTGCGATGACGGATCATAGCGCCTTTGGGCAGGCTGGTGGTGCCGCTGGTGTAGCTTAACAGGGCAAGTTCTTCGCCGCTGCCAGCGTTGACTAGTTTTTCAAATGCGTCGGGGTGCTGCTTCTCGTATTCACGACCCAGCGCTTCAACCTGTTCAAAGCTAATCAGTTCGGGCTGATCGTAATTCCACAGCCCGCGATCATCCCAATAAATGATTTTGCGAAGCTGCGACGATACGGCTTTGATTTGCAGCGCCTTATCCACCTGCTCCTGATCGTGAGCAACCATATACACGGAGTCAGAGTTATCGAACACGTAGCCAAGTTCAAGCATATTAGCATCGGTGAACATGGCAGTGGTGACGCCGCCCGCGCTCCAGATTGCCAGTTCCGCCCAGTAAAATTCGGGGTCATTTTCGCCCACCAGCGTGACTATTTCGCCACGCTCTAACCCGAGCGACACCATCCCCAGCGCGAAATACTTGACGTGTTCAAAACTCTCGCGCCACGTGTATTCCTGCCAGATGCCGAAGCGTTTCTTACGCATCGCCACTTTTGAGCCAAGCTCATTGACTCGCTTCACAAACTGCTTGGGCAATGTATCCCCGGCAGGATCGAGCGCTCCAATCACAATTTGCCGTTCAGGCGAAATATAGATCTTCGGCTGAACCTCGGTCTTTTCCTCGTACTCAATGGCTGCCATAATGTCTGGCCTCCTACTCACTACCGAATATACGGCGTTTACTTTCGATCTAAATTTCCTGCCCTAAATAGGCTTTGATCACATGTTCATCCTGCTTGATTTCGTCGGGCGTGCCTTCGGCGATCTTGACGCCAAAGTCAATGGCAACCACGCGCTCGGAAATATCCATGACCAGCCCCATATCGTGCTCAATCAATACGATGGTCATCTTTTGACGCTCATGAATATCGAGGATGAAGCGAGCCATATCTTCTTTTTCTTCGACGTTCATGCCTGCCATCGGCTCATCAAGGAGCAGCAAGGATGGTTCCAACGCCAGCGCGCGCCCCAACTCTACGCGTTTTCTGAGGCCATAGCTCAGATTGCCGACGATGGTCTTGCGAATGTTTTCCATCTCGAGAAAATCTATGATCTCTTCCACACGCTCACGGTTGGCAATTTCTTCGCGGCGCGCGGGGCCATAAAAGAGGGCGGATGTAAAAGCATTGGACTTCATGTGAATATGACGCGCTGCCATCAGGTTATCGAGTGCGGTCATGTTGGTGTAAAGCGCAATGTTCTGAAAGGTGCGGGCGATGCCTAGCTGTGCGCGTTTATAGGGGGGCAGCGGGGTAATATCCACGCCATCAAGCCGGATCGCGCCAACCTGAGGACGATAAAAACCGGTAATGCTATTGATCAGGCTGGTTTTGCCAGCGCCATTGGGGCCAATGACCGCCACGATTTGACCGTGCTGTACGGAAAAACCGACGCTTTGCAAGGCTTTGATGCCGCCAAAGCTGAGTGAGATGTCGTCAACTTGTAGTTTGGCTGTAGAATCTTCCATTGAACCCTAAGTCTTCAATAAAGTGTTTTTACAGGACGCTCAAAAATATTTTCAAGAGACAAACAAGCGCCACTTCGTTCTCTTAAGTCTCTTCGCTAGTTTAGCTTAATTTCACTTACTGCTGCAAATCAAATTTAGATTCAATTTTTCCTTTGCCTGTAAAGCTGCCAAGGGCTTCGTTTTCATACAAATACTTGACATCCGGACAAAAGCTAATATCATTAGTTTTAATGGCTAACGTTATTAGTCTTGGAGATCAAGCTCATGAGTACAAACATCGCCCGCATATCTCATTTCTCAATGCCCCGTCTGCTGCTGGGGCTTGAAGGGTTCGCTATTTTTGCGGCAGCCATTGCTGCTTACATCTTTCTACAGGGATCAGCGTTGTTGTTCGTGGTGCTGCTGCTTGCGCCCGATCTTTCAATGCTGGGTTATCTGATTAGCCCACGCGCCGGAAGCATGATTTATAATTTCGTGCATACCACGCTGGTTGCAGGGCTGGTGTGTGCTGCCGCGCTGCTGATCGGCTCGCAAACACTGCTGTTGATCGGCTTGATCTGGCTGGCGCACATCGGCATGGATCGCACCGTCGGCTACGGGCTGAAATATGCAACAAACGCCAAAGATACCCATCTAGGACGGGTGTAGAACGGGGGGCGCAATGTATTGCGCCCCTACACATGCAATTTATGAACAAGGATTAAGCTCACAAAATGCCCTATCCATCACAGGTGAATGCCGAAAGCATCATCGAAAAAGCTCGACAGTTGATTGAGGCTGAAGGCGTGGACCAGCTTTCGCTAGCAACACTAGCGGCGGCGCTGAGCATCAAAGCGCCGTCGCTTTACCGCTACTTTTCGAGCAAAGCGGAATTGATCCGCGCGGTGAACACTGCAACTCTCACCACATTGATAGAAACGTTGATGCGGGCTATTGACGCGGCGGACGCGACACCACACAACCAGCTAATGGCGCTGGCAAAAGCCTACCGCGCGTATGCGCATACACATCCAGCAGCTTATATGCTGGCATACAGCGGCGCTGATCCGGCACTTCAGCCAGACGCCAGCTACGCCGAAAGTTTGGCGCTTCCGCTGCAACACTTGATTGCACAGATTAGCGGCGAAGAACAATCGCTTTCGGCTTTACGCGGGGCGCTGGCGATCATTCACGGGTTCACGGCGTTGGAAATTAACGGGCAGTTCCGGCGAGGCGGCAATCTGGATCAGGCATTTGAAATGGTGGTGGATGCGTATCTGCGGGGGTGGGAATGACAGCCTGACCCCTCAATCTCCTCTCCGTAAACAGCGGGGAAACAACGAATCATTATGGATTATCAGGATCAGGGAAGGCGTTACCGAATGATCCCGGCTCGATAGTGGGCGTAGGAATGTTCGGCGCTTGATAATCTACCGGCAGCGCATCAATGTAAGCCTGCGTTTGCAGACCCAACAGCGGCACCCAACCTATCGCGCCGCCAACATCCACTTTCACCCAGGGGCTGTAGGGGCTTCGCGCCAGCAGAATCACATCCTGTCCCTCACTCAGAGACGTCATTGACGGAAAAATCTGATCCGGGCCAGCGCGCAAGGGGACACCACCCACACCGATAATGCGCGCGTGCCTGCCTAATTCACCGAAACGCTGTGGCGGCAAAGGCGTGAGCGTATACACTGCGCCCACCTCACCCAGACTCCGGGCAAGCAGGTCGCCGAACATCCAACCGCTTTCGCCGTTATCACGGCGCACATGCAGCCAATCGCCTGCCGGATTTTGACCCAACACGCTCAAGACTTCACCCGCTGGCACCTGCACGATCACACCAGCATTAGTATTTGGTTCTGAGCGCATGTTCACTGGCCCCTGTGTGATCACGTAACCGGGCTGAGGCAGCAATATCGGGCGGTCAAACAGCGCGATTGGCAGATCAACCGCCAGCGCCGGATTGTATGGCACAGGAGATGTAGGCACGCTGACCGGCACAGTTACATCGCCGGGGGCATGGGCAACGCTAACCTGTTCACCTACGTTAAACGGCACTTCTATACCATTTGCCAGCGCCGAAGCCACGCCGCTGAGCAGCACAAAGGTGGTAGTGTCATCATCGGTTTTGACCAGAGCGGTGCCGTTCAGGAACAGGGAGATGGTGTTGACCACGACGCGTACACCATAGCCCAACTGCGTTTGCAGAATGACCATCGGGGCTGGCGCGGATGGGCAAGTAGGATGTTCAGGGCTGGTTTCCACCACAAAGGATGTCCACGCGGGAAAATCTGCCGGTGAAACATCGCGCATTTGAACATCACCCAGCAAGAATGCAGAGTATGGCAGCGATTCGACAGGGCGGATATAAGCAATCCCCGCCTGACCATTTTCGGGAATAAACGGGGCGCTGGAAACGGAATCCACCTCACGGGCATCTACCAGCGCGCCTAAGGCGGCTAAGGCGCTGCTAACCCCACCCTGCGGTTCGGCGGCAAGTGGTGAACCGGCGTTACACACATAACCCGCAGGCTTATTGATGCAGGCTTCAGTTGCCGCAACATACAGACTCACGATCTGATCAGCACAGGTAGCAGTAACTGGCGGGGTTTCGGTGGCGGTAGGCAGCGGGGTCATGGTAGGGGGTGGTGATACCACCACCAGTACGCCCGCGGTGGGTACAGGGGTTGGATCTGATTGGGCATCAGCGAATGAAATAACAAACAAACAACTTGCCACAGCAAAACCAAGGGTTTTGAGTTTTGCGAACGACATCAAAGCAGTCAATATACTTTACCTGCATCTCTCTCGATATCGTACAGCCGTGCAAACTCGCTGAATTGGGGAATGATCTCACCAATGTTCGCGTTGATTGCACAAAGGAGCTTTACTACACCGGGGTGATCGAAACGTCTGGCTGCTCGATTCACAAGTGGCTTGTCCACAGTCATTAAAACTAGCTGATGTTCTATCGTATGGGGCAGATGATTTACATCGTCACCTTTACCGATCATGCCTACATCAACGGTCATCACCTTTTGTATATCATGTTCAATCAATTGTATTGGCAACAACACGGCTCATGTATTCAACGAAGCGGTAATAGTTGCTCTTCTGTAACCGCGTGTTCACAGGCGATTTCGCCCACAGTCAGGTTATGTGTCTGATATGCGCCTATGATGACACCTCAAAACGTATTCGACCATTATAACAGCGATCACTTTGCTGATTCATTCTGTGCGCATAAGGTGAAAAGTTCAGGGCAGCGAAAACAAAAAGGACAGCCCCGAAACAAGGCTGCCCTTTTCAAACTACGATTGCAGCAAATTTACTTGCTGGTGCCGGTTGGCGTGGGGGCAACACCACCGTTACTGCCGCTGGTGCCGACCGGGACAGGATCACCAATACCGAAGTGATAAGCCAGCAGGTATTCACCCTGCGTTTGATTCTGGAAGCTGGTCATCAAGAAATTGAAGAAATTGAACTCACGATCTGCATCGGGCACGAAGCCATCCAGCGGAAGCATGAGCATGGCATCATACTGCCAGCCGGGCAGCGTACCAGTATCAATGGTGATTGAATAATCGGAAAGGTCAATAGAGTCGCCCCAGCAAAGTTCCGGGTTTCCGGCATCATCACAGCCAATCTGGTTGCCCTGATCATCTGTGATCACGTTGAAATCTGCGTCCACCATATAAATCAACGGATCAACCGCGCTTTGACCACGCGTGAGCATATACAAGGTAAGCGGAACACCCGCGCCCACCATTTCAGGGGTAATGTTCACCGAGAAAGGATCACCCGCATTATCGGCTGAAGTTACGCCCATACCTTCCAAAATCAGCACAACTTCACCTTGCTGGCCGCCGAAACCGCCAACGATGAGTGAAATATCCTGAAAGCCGGTATCGCTGGTGCTGTGGAAAGTGACCTGCGAACTCAGATTTGAGGGCGGGACTGTGCCGGTAGTCGGAAGATCAGCCGCATAAACGCTGGCAACTGCATCATCATCATTACATAGGCCGTCGCCATCTTCGCCCAAAACAGCCAATACGGGATCGAAACCATTCAGGCCGATGGCGGTTGCGGTGTAGGTAAAGCCGGAGCGAATTTGCCCGACAATAATTTCAACACCGTTGTCAAATTCAGCGCCCGTATCACAGGTAACGCTTACACTCTGGGATGTTTGGGCAAAGACTGCCGCCGGAACAAGCAACAAACCGACACCAATCAGCCCTAGAATACGACGCATGTTTTTTTGCATCCTTTCAGCGATCGTCATCATTGCGTTACTTGTACTTTACGGAGTGTGAGCGTTTGACACAAGGATATAAATCCAGTTTTTATGATTTTTTTCGAATTACCAGTACCGGTAATGGCGAAACATCCCACCCTTGATCCCTTCGCCGCTCTCCCCTATACTTCTGCCTGTTGTACTTTTACCGCAGACAGCGCGCTGTTTTACTACATAAGCCGCGCCGAGGTGAGGGCACGAACTCAGTCTTTAATGACGGTTCATTCGCGAACTAAAGCGACCCTTGCATGCTGCGGGTCGCTTTTTTTGTTGCTTAACGGGTGCCGGCTTTTTCGCCATTCATCCGTCGCAATCCAAAATCCTGATGGAAAGGAGGAAAAGCGCTTGGCAATCACACGTGAGCGCAAAGAAGAACTGGTCGCGACATATAGCGAGCTTCTGAGCAAAACCGATGGTTTCATCATCGCCGAATACAAAGGCTTGACGGTGGCACAAGTCGGCAATTTGCGCAAGAAACTTGGTGATGTAGGCGGATCGTTCAGCGTAACCAAGAACACCCTGTTCAAACTTGCCCTGCAAGAAAACGGCTGGGTTATTCCTGAAGACCTGCTGCTTGGTCCCAACGGCGTGGTTTTTGGAAACGGTAACCTGCCAGCAGTAGCAAAGGCTGTGCAGGCTTTCAGCAAAGACCTGCCCGACATTTTCAAGGTGAAGGGCGGCGTTATCGCCAACAGCATTTTCAACGCGCGTGAAGTTGAAGCGGTAGCAAACCTGCCGACAATGGACGAAATTCGCGCACAACTGGCAGGCATTATTGTCGCGCCGGCGTCACAGCTTGCGGGTCTGCTTAATGCAGCAACTTCGCAGGTGGTTAATGTGCTGCAAGCATACGTTGATAAGAACGAAGCGGCATAACAGCAGTACCGGGTTTTCAGTTCTGAGTTTTTACTTAGCGACTGGCACTCAACACTTTTTGAATGTAGGACATAGCACACGAGTAAACGTGAGGAAATTGAAATGGCCGATCTGAACAAGATTGTCGAAGATTTGAGCGCACTGACCATTCTCGAAGCCAGCGAACTGAAGAAACTGCTGGAAGAGAAGTGGGGCGTTACCGCAGCCTCTGGCGGCGGCATGATGATGATGGCAGCAGGCGCAGCCCCGGCAGCCGGTGGCGCAGCCGCAGCAGCCGCTGAGCCGGAAGAAGAGCAGACCGAATTCAACGTCATTCTCAAGGACGTTGGCCCCAAGAAGATCAATGTCATCAAGGCTGTTCGCCAGGTGACCAATCTCGGTCTGAAGGAAGCCAAGGACCTGGTCGAAGCCGCGCCGCAGACAGTTCTGGAAGGCGTGAGCAAGGACAAGGCCAACGAAGCCAAGCAGGTGATGGAAGCCGAAGGCGCCGTCATCGAAGTCAAGTAAGACTTCACTTTGCAAGGCATGAAAAAGGGGCGCGAACTGCGCCCCTTTTAGTTAGTTTACCCGAAAGAGTTAAGAGACTTTCCCTAATTCCTCGCTACAATGAAAGTAGTCCGATAAGTCTTACCCATTAAGCGAGGAGCACTGTCAATGTCTAGCCCTTTCAACTTTTCTAGACTTTCCGACAAGATTGTCCTCATCACCTGGACGCGGACACCCGACAAAACTGCTGAAGAAGATTATCTGAAACAGCTTGGAGAACAGTTGGATCAAGCTGAACATCCCCTGTATTTTATTTCAGATCTTCGCAAAGGGCGGATTATCGGCATGCGCTCGATTCAGAAGCTGAGTGAATTCACCGCTCACAAGAATTGGGCGGGCAGCACCGCTTTTAGCAAAGACCCTGTTTCCAAAATTCTGCTCAACAGCTTCAAAGCCCTTTCCGCCAAATCGGAGTCGCGCAATGAGATGCACACTACACCGGAAGAGGCGATCAGCTTCATCGAATCGCTAGAGCCGGGCATCACCAAGGATATTGATTGGGATACGGTGCTGGCGAAGTAAACCGACTCTATTCAGCATTGTCCAGCGTGACCGCTCCTGCTTGACATGTAGCGATAGGAAAGTATCTCATGTTGTACCCACAGAATAACCGCACACGCCAGATGCGCGATCTCTCCGGCTTCTGGCAAATACATTTTGACGAGAACAATTCAGGTAATTTCGAAAACGGCTTTGAAAACGGTGAGATCATTGCCGTACCAGCCAGTTGGAATGACCAGATTGCCGGACGGCGAGATTATCTGGGCATCGCATGGTATCAGACCAAATTCACCCTACCGTGGGGCTGGCGCGGACAGCGAATATTCATCCGCTTCAATTCAGTAAATTATCTAGCTGAAGTGTGGCTGAATGGTGTACGACTGGGCGAACATGAAGGTGGGCATCTTCCATTTGTATTCGACATCACAGACCATGTGCGGGATGAAGGCAACATGCTAATCGTGCGCGTGGACGGGCAGTTGGCAGCAGACAGAGTGCCGCCCGGCATGATCGCCGGTAAAGAAAATGTCACCTTCGGAGGCGCTAATTTTCCCGATACCACCTTTGATTTCTTCCCGTTCTGCGGGATTCAGCGGCCTGTTTTGCTTTACTGCACGCCGCAGCAAGCGATTAACGATGTGACTGTGATCACGGAGATTGACGGCACAGCAGGCATCGTGACCATCAAAACGGAACACACGTCCGGTGAAAGCTTCAGCACGCGCTGCACGATTCGGGGGCATAGCACATTTCAAACTGGCGAAAGCGAGGATGGCAGCACAATACTGACCATTCCGAATGCGGCGCTGTGGTCGCCAGAAACGCCAGCCTTATATCAACTCACGGTTGAATTGGCGCATGAGGGTATGCCGGTAGACAATTACACGCTGGATATCGGCATCCGTACCATTAAGGTAGACGGGGATCGACTGCTGTTAAACGGCGAGCCGATCAAGCTGCTTGGCTTTGGTCGCCATGAAGATTTTCCAGTCGTCGGCAAAGGCTTGCTGCCCGCGCTGATCATCAAAGATTACGGGCTGATGCGCTGGATGGGCGCGAACTCTTTCCGGACAGCCCACTACCCGTATTCTGAACAGATGATGCAGCTTGCCGATCAGCTTGGCTTCTTAGTCATTGACGAAACCCCGTCTGTAGGGCTGTTCTTTCAGGAACCGGGCTTGGGACGGCGCAACGAACTGTGCAAGCAGTATATTCGTGAACTGATTGACCGCGACAAGAACCACCCCAGCGCGATCATGTGGTCGCTTGCCAACGAACCCCAAACGGCAACCCCTGAGGCGCGACGTGCCTACAACAGCCGCGATTTTACAGTGATCGAACATGCCAGCCAGCCCGCGGCTGTAGAAGCCTTTCGCGAACAGGCAGAACTGGCGCGTATGCTTGACCCGACACGACCGATCACGCTGGTAAGCTGGGAAGGCGCTCTCGAAGAATCATGGCAGTTTATGGATGTGATCTGTTTCAACCGCTATAGCGGCTGGTATCAGCAGTCGGGACAGATTGATGTTGGAGTTGATCGGCTTTCTCAGGAAATTGATGTGATTCACGCGCGATTTCCGGGGCCATTCATCATGTCTGAATTTGGGGCAGACACGATTCCCGGTCATCATGCCGAACCGCCAGAGATGTTCAGCGAAGAATATCAGACAGAATTTTTGAGCAGCTATATCGCTATGCTGAACAGCAAACCGTTTGTGGTGGGGCAGCATATCTGGAATCTATGCGATTTTAAGACCTCACAAGGGGTGATCCGCGTGGGGGCGTTCAACTACAAGGGAATATTCACCCGTGACCGGCGACCGAAAATGGCGGCACACCGCGTGCGCCAACTCTGGAAGGGTCAGGTGGATGAAGAAGCGCAATTTTGAACCGCCAGGATATCAAGTTAACCGCTTAAAGCAGAAGACACGGAACAGGTTTTGAGAGATAGCATGTGTTAACCATTTTGGGCGTGTCGCAGCGCGCCCCTGCAAATATAGTTTATGCCTCGGATGACCGTATCAGGACAGATCAGACCCGATATCCTTTTCGATTTTTTCAGGCTTGTCGCCTTTGATCAGACGTTCAGTCACTTCGCGGGTGACGGGATCGTTCATCACTTCGTCCTGCCCGACCTGCTGCATCATCTCGCCGACTTCGCGGCTGTCGCCACCCTCTAAGACGGAAAGCATCTCGTCAGACGACATAGCGGCGTAATCACGCCCCGGTTTGGCTACGGCAACGCGGCTGATCAGGCGGGACATTTCAGTGCTGCCGCAGTTCGGGCAGCGCAGCCCTTCGCTTCGGGCGCGATCATAGTCGGCATAGTTCTTATAGTACAAAGCTGAACGCTGTCCACAGGAATTGCAGCGGTAATCGTAAACTGGCATACTTGTCCTTCGCGCTTCACGCGCACAACTCTACCCGCATTTTAGGACTCTTTTCCCGAATGCTCAACGATAGCGATCCTACAGAGCAGCCATCTTCCGGTGATGCGCCGGATTCTCCCGCTTCTGAGCCAGCACAACCCGCACCGCAGCAGCCCGAAGCATCCGAAACACGCCGCCGTCATCCGCTGGAACAAGTGCCTCAACAGCCGGTAACGCCGCCGGAGACGGGCGGGCAAGACCCAGCTGCAAAACGGATCAATTTACGCATCCAGACCGTTCGCCCAACCTTGACCTATATCCTGATCGGCATCAATATCGCGGTTTTTGTGCTGCGTATGATATCGCTTGAAGTTGACCGTTCGCTGGTGCTATGGGGCGCAAACAACCCGGTCGCGGTATTTCAGGATGGCGAATTCTACCGTCTGTTTACATCCATGTTTTTACATGCCAGCGCATTCAATTCAGCGGGCGATATCGTGGTGCAAAACACGCTGCATCTGCTGTTCAACATGCTGGCGTTATACAGCATCGGCACCGAAGTAGAACGCTTCTTCGGGCACGCGCGGTTTGCTTTGATCTACATTCTGGGCGGGCTAACTGGCTCGGTCTTCAGCGCAATCTTGAGCGAAGCTCAGGTGCTGTCTATTGGCGCATCCGGCGCGGTCTTTGCGATTCTTGGCGCGGAAATGGTGTTTTTATACCGTCACCGCCGCCTGTTCGGGGCGGTTGGCAGGCAGCGGTTGCAAAATACGGTGATCCTGCTGGGCATCAATCTGGTGTTCGGCTTCCTGAGCACCGTCGGCGGTTCAGCCATGCGTATTGATAATTTCGCGCATATCGGCGGGGCAATTGGTGGCGCGGTGCTGGCATGGTTCATTGGCCCGTTCTTCAATTTGCGCCGTCATCCAGAACATCCAGCCGAACTACTGGCGGAAGACACCAACCCGCTGCGCTCACGTTACGGGGCGGTGTCACTTTATTTTTGCGCTCTGCTGATCGCTTTGATCATCGCCCGGCTGACGCTGTACGGGTAAATCGCCGCGTGCCACTTCCAATTCCTGACGCAGCAGCGCCATTTCCTGCGCGATCTTCTTGTTTTCCCGCGCCAGCTTAGTGAGCGCAGTGGAAAAATGCAGCAGAATCAGCAGCATGAAGATGATCGCCACCAGAAAAATAGCGGCGGGCGGATAGGTGATCACACCGAGTAATGATGCTAATTGATCCAGCAGCGGGCGTGATACCGTGAGTGCGATCAGCACGATGCCGGTTGCCAGCCACAGCAGCGAGTAATCTTCTCGCAGCTTGCCCCGCCGCACCAGTTCAATGATCAAAATCAGCCCGCCCACGCTGGCGATCAGGCCAAATAAAGTAACGCGATCAATGGTCATTAAACGACTCCTGAATAAGCCTTCACCCTAAATTCCTCTTCCTGAGAGAAAATGACTTTATGCTATGCCTTCTCTGTAGATTGAGAGACAGCTTTCACTCCCCCAGCAAATACTGGGCGATCAAATGCGCGGTGTGCTTCAAGCCATCGCGGTGGCTGCGCTCGTAACCATGCGACGAATCGACGCCCATGCCGATCAAGGCCACACGGGCATTGCCACCTGCGCCCCAATAGGCGGTGCCATCGGAATTGTAGTTCGGGTAAATATCGGTCTTGAGGGCAATTCCCGCTTCCGAGGCCAGACGGCGGATTTTCTGATTCATCTCGAAGCTGTAGGGGCCACCGCTGTCCTTGATGCACAGGGTAACGCTAAACTCATTCGACCACTGACCATCGCCAATCGCAGCCATATCCACTACCAGCAGTTCATCCATCTCGTCCGGCCAATCGGCGCGGCCACCATGCCCGACTTCCTCGTAATTGCTGATATTGAGCAGGGTGTCGTAAGGAATTTGCCCGATCAGGCCGCCATCTTTGAGGGCGATCAGCGCAGCGTAAATAGCTGCAACGCACAGCTTGTCATCCAGATGGCGCGAACGGATGAAACCAGCCTCGCCTATTTCTACACGCGGATCGAAGAAGATGAAATCGCCCGGCGCAATGCCCAGTGCCACCGTCTCAGCCCCGCTTCCGGTGCGCGCATCCAACCGGATTTCCAACGTGTTTTCATTGCGCGGCATGGTGGCAGCGTCTTTATTCACATGGGTGCTGCCGTTGACCGGTACAACCGTTCCGCGAATACGAAGGTTATCGGCGGTACGCACCGTCACGCCTTCATATTCCACCGCCGTCCACGGCGAGCCGCCAAGCATGGTGAACTTGAGCCGCCCGCTCGACTTAACATCCTTGACCATTGCCCCCAGCGTGTCTGTATGCGCGGTGACCGCGCGGCGCACGTGCATCCCTCGGCCTTTTAGCGGCATCATCAGCGCGCCTTTGCGCGTTTCAAATACTGATAGCGGCAAATTAAGCGCTTCAAATGACTCGCGGCAAAAACGGATAGCATCGCCTGTGTATCCTGTCGGGCTGGGTGTGTTCAAAAGTTGTGTCAGCATCGGCAGCGTTTGTTCAATCGCGCTTTCCAACAGTTGATGGTCAAGGGGCGTAGGCATAATGGCGTCCAATCGTGAATAGACATGCACAATGCAAATCAGTATAGTTGCGAACGGTTATTTTGCGAGACGTTAATCTCTTGCGTCCAGCACTAGAATGTAATCTATGACCTTTCTCAGAAATTTCTTACGCCGCCACTGGCAAACCCTCGCGATTCTGGCGCCTTTCTTCGCGCTGCCGCTGATCGCGTTCTTCTCGCAAACCATCGGCGGAAAAACGCTGCTGCCGGTTGAAAACCTGTATCAATACGAGCCATACGCTAGCTACCGGAATGAAACGGGCGCTGAACAACCGCCGCCGGAAGTACCGCATAACCACCTGCTCTCCGATCTGGTACTGCAAAATTACCAGTGGAAAGCCTTCATCCTCGAAAATTTGCGTCAGGGCGAAATTCCGCTGTGGAATCCGCACCAGTTTTCAGGTATTCCCTTTCTAGCCGCCGGTCAGCAAAGCACGCTGTATCCCTTTAACCTGCTG
>CAZBPB010000012.1:0-923 GCA_964493565.1 uncultured Pleurocapsa sp.
GAGCTTCGCCCCCGCCGCTTGCGCCGGTTCAAGCAAATCGCCCAGCAAAAATTGCACACGTTCCGCCACACCGTTTGCGCCTGCATTGTGCGCGGCAACTTTAAGCGCCGCCTCACTCTGATCTATCGCAATCACTCGCGCTAAGGGTGTGTGCGCGGCAAACGTGACCGCTAATGCCCCGCTGCCCGTCCCAACATCCGCCGCCGTGATAGCCCCGCGATCTTTCGCCCATGCCAGCGCCAGTTCCAGCAGCAGCTCGGTTTCAGGGCGCGGGATCAGCACATCCGGCATGACCATAAATTCAAGATCATAAAATCCCCGGCGTCCCAAGATATAGGCGATGGGTTCGCCAGCCGCCGCGCGTTCAATCCACGCCCTGAATTGACGCGCCTGTGCTTCTGTCAGCATACGGTCACCGTGCGCCAGTAGAAAGGCGCGGCTCAAACCTGTCACCTCCGCCAGCAGCAGATCGCAATCTAGCGCTGGCGTCGGCGAAACTGTGCTAAGCCGCCTGATGGCGTCCGTTCGGATTTTGCCGATGTTTATGGGAGAAAATTGCATCTACAATTCACCCCTGCGGCGTTACCTTCTTTGCAAACGCGTGCAGTTTTTCTGCCGCATTTTTCAAGATCGGCTTGCCATGTCCAAAACAAATTACATTCGGCTCTAGCGCCGAAATGCGCTGTACAGAACGCCTATCTTCGCCCATATCAACCGTGAACGCGGCAAACGGCAGTCTTAGGCCAAATACGGGCAAATGCATCAACACATCCCCGGCGATCAGTATTTTCTTTTCAGGCTGCCACAGGCTGATATGGCCGGTACTGTGACCGGGCGTGAACACCACTTGCATCCCGCCGAACACCTCAGGAATGATATCGCCGTCGCCCACTTCACGATCAACCGGTGTACCCGGCATTGTT
>CAZBPB010000012.1:933-4267 GCA_964493565.1 uncultured Pleurocapsa sp.
GACGCCATCAGCCGATCCAGCCCGCGCAGGCTTTCTTTAGGCGCTTTCGGAACGGCCATTTTACCTTCTACGTAGGGCCGTTCTACGTATGAGGCAATCACTTCCGCGCCCGTCACCCGTTTCAGTTCTGGCAGCCCCCGCACGTGATCGAAATGTGCATGGGTGATGATGATCCGCCTGACGCCGCCAGACCGTCCGGACTGCTCAAGCTGTCGCAAAATCTTTGCCGCCGCCGATTCGATGCCGGTATCTATGAGCGTCAGGCCATCTGCGTCTTCTGTCGCGTAAACACGCCCCATGAGGAGTGAGGAAAATGTGTATAAACCGGGGATGATCTGCTTCATAACGATCTCGTTCTTTATCCGATGTTGTGCTGAAATGCAGCGAAATCACCCGGAATGAAGTTTAGAACCCTGTCGTCTCCGGGCGGCGGTAATGGATCGCCCGTTGCAGCGCCTTCAATTCATAAGGCCACTGGTAATACTGAAGCTTGTAACGCCAGCCGCTTAACCCTTTTAACAGGTGACGATAGTTACCGGTCAGGCGTAAATCAGTAACCGTTGGATAGTAAGCATTGATCACTGACTCAAAATTACGCACCCGCCGCCGCACATTGTCGCGAAACCAGGGCGTGCCGGGATCGCGGCGCATTGCAAATTTCGCCCACTCCGGGCTTGCCCACTCATCCAGCGTGGTCGGAAAGCGAAAGCCGAGTTTTTCGGCTTCGTCCAGCAAGATGCTGCCTTCCTGTGGCACCGGCGTATAGATATAAAGCACCAGTTCGGTTGCCGGGTTAATCTGCTTTATTTTGCGAATGAAGGCTATCGTCTTTTCAATATCTTCACGTGGGTCAGGCGGGTTGCCCATCACAAACGAAAGTTCCGGCACAATGCCGTAGTGCTTCATGCGCTCTACCAGCGCCAGCGTCGCATTTGTGCTGCTCTTGCCGCCTTTGTTCATGCGTTTTAGCGTTTCGTCGTCGCCGCTCTCTGCGCCCATAAACAGCATCTTCGCGCCGCTGCGCTTCATCTTCTCCCATGTTTCATCGCTGTAGCTCATCAACGTGTCCACGCGCCCAAGCGCCCACCAGTTGATGCCTTTATCCGCGATACGCTCGGCAAATTCTGCCGTCCGGCCTTCGTTCACGAAGAAATCCATGTCATGAAATTCCAGCCCGTTAATGCCCCAGTTGTCCTGCAAATGGGTCACGATATTGGCGACACGCTCGGCGCTTTCAGGCAGCCAGCGGCGGTTGGAAAGCGCCACCACCGCGCAAAAATTACAGGCGAACGGGCAGCCAAAGCTGGTATTGTGGTTCAGCACCCGTGTTCCCAGATAGCTGCGCCCTACGTAACGGCTCACATCAATTTTGTCATATGGGAACCACGGCAAATTATTCATCGGCACATTCGGCGCGCGCTGGTTCACGTGTTGCCCGCCATTTTTATAGCCTAATGACGGAATTTCAGTAATTGCCCCGCCGCTGTGCAGCGCATCCACAAACTGCCGGAATGGCGCTTCACCCTGCCCCTGAATGATGTAGTCTACGCAGTCGCTGTTCAGGATCACTTCAGCATGCTGCGTCGGGAAATAGCCGCCCCACAATATCGTGAGATCGGGCAGCGCCGCCTTCACCTGCTTGCATACCGGCACCGCCTGTCGCAGCTGCGGCCCCGGCATCACCGTACAGGCCAGTAGTTTTGCCTTTGTAGCCTTCGCTCGCTCAACGATCTTCGCTGCCGGGTCTGCAATCAGATTGCCGTCAATAAATTCAACGTCATAATCTTCGGAAATCACAGCGGCAACCGAAAGGATGGAGAGCGGCAAACGCTGCTTGCCGGGTGATGTGCTGATCGGGTTGTAGAACAGTACGGTATGCCGCATCAGTTTCCTCGCGCACTTTGCTCTATCCAGCGAACCTGTATTTATGTATTGTGAACGCGGCTTACAATTCGCGCAAATGCTGCAACTGCCATCTTGACAAATAAAATAAATTCTCATACTGTAGTAAGGCTTTTAAGGGTTCATAAAGGCTCTAAAATGAAGTTAGCTGAAGCGTTGCTGCTGCGCGCAGACGTTCAAAAGCGAGTCGAGCAAATCCGTGTCCGTCTGGGTAATGTCGTCCGTATTCAGGAAGGCGAAACGCCAGCCGAACGCCCTGCGGAATTATTTGCCCAACTGGATCGCGCCTTGAAGCAGTTAAACATCCTGATCAAGCAGATTAACCATACCAATTCGCAAACACGTTTCGATGCCACCCGTACTCTAACTGATGCGCTGGCTGACCGTGATACGCTCATGCTTCAGCGTACTACCTTGCAAGGCGTGGTCAAACAGGCGTCCGAAAAGCAGCACCGCTACGGCCTTGCAGAAATTCGTGAGGTGGTCACCATTGATGTTGGCGCAGTTATTCAGCAGATAGATGCGCTCTCACAGCAGTATCGCCTGCTGGATACCGAAATTCAGCGCCTGAACTGGGAAATTGATCTTATCGAGTCACCGTAGGGGTTGGCCTGTGTGTCAACCCTGAACAGCAAAACAAAAGACGGTAGTACATCACAGGCAGGGGCGAGCGTAACCCATCCCGACGGGGCCTCGTCGGGCATACGCTGAAGAAGCGTTAGCGGGCATGGGGCGCACGCCCAACCCGATTATGGCGCAGCCCAGTACCACGCAAGCTCTAACCGGGCATTCACATGGGTACACGGCAAAACGTATTACCACACGCTGGCCTGCAAGTGATGTACGAGGGTGGGTACGGGGAATTTTGAATAGCTGTTTGTGCAGGCCGGATGGTAGAAGATATTCTATCCGGCTGACTTTCCGTTTATAATTATGTTCATGTCTAAAGTCCCCGTTTTCTCCCTAGATCTCGGTAATGACTGGCAGCTCAGCGCTGTTGAAACCCCTTATCCGATCCTCTACCTGACGCGCCGTTTCTGGCTGGAGCCGTTAGATATGTGCGTGGGCTACTGGCTGCACATCGAGAACGTACCCGCCGGAGCCACCCTCTACCTGAACGATCAGCGTGTTTGTAGTATCGAAAATAGCGATCCGCATGTCATTGATGTCACCGATTTCGTGTGGTTAGAGTGGAATAAAATCATGGTTGAGATCTCCTATACGACTTACATGGCGCCTTTCTCGCTTGATAACACCCGTCTGGAAGCTATCCCCTGCGAATAACTACCTTTCAAAATTGACGCGACCCGCCCCTGACTTTACAATACGCGATAGATCGCAAGCAGTTTTGGTCAATACACAATGCAATATCATATCTGGACGTTCGGCTGCCAGATGAACACCGCCGATTCGCAGCGGCTGGCTTCCGAAC
>CAZBPB010000012.1:4277-5235 GCA_964493565.1 uncultured Pleurocapsa sp.
TAATACCTGCGTCGTGCGCCAGCAGGCCGAAGACCGCGCATGGGATCGGCTGTATCGGCTGCGTGAACTGAAAAAGACGCAGCCCGATAAAGTGATCGGCGTGATGGGCTGCATGGTTGGCGTGCGCGATCCCCTCTCACTGCGCAAGCGCCTGCCCTTTGTAGACGTATTCATGGCGCCATCAGAACCCGCGCCGATGGTGGATTTTCTGAAAACTCGCGCAGGCGAAGCAGAGATCATCTCGATTGAATCTGCCCTACGAAACCAGCGCGATCTGGTTCAGGATGGCGACCTGATCCTGCCGATGCACGAGCAGAATAGGCTGATCAGCGCGCATGTGCCAGTGGTCTACGGCTGCTCGCATGCCTGCACCTTCTGCGTTATCCCCTTCCGGCGTGGTATTGAGCGCAGTCGCAGCGTCGGCGAAATTGTCGGCCATGTGCGCAGCCTCGGCAATCAGGGTGTCAGGGAAGTTACGCTGCTCGGTCAAATCGTTGATCGCTATGGCAAAGATATTCCCGATGGACCGGACTTATCCGACCTGTTGCGAGTGGTGCATGGTGTGGCTGAAGAAACCGGCATCGAGCGCATCCGCTTCCTGACCAGCCACCCGAATTGGATGACCGATAAACTGCTGGATACTGTCGCTGAACTGCCGCGTGTGATGCCGCATATCGAAGTGGCGGTGCAGGCTGGCGATGACATCGTGCTTGAAACCATGAAGCGCGGCTATACCGTCAATCAGTACCGTACACTGATCCAGCGCATCCGTGAACGCATTCCTGATGTCGCCATTCACACCGATATCATTGTCGGCTTCTGCGGCGAAACTGAAGCGCAATTCCAGAACACCTACGACATGCTGGCAGAATTGAAGCTGGATAAAGTGCATCTGGCCCGTTACAGCCCCCGCCCGAACACCGTCAGCGAGCGCCGTATGCCAGACGATGTACCGGAA
>CAZBPB010000012.1:5257-6666 GCA_964493565.1 uncultured Pleurocapsa sp.
TCATCTGGTCAACAGCAATCCGCTGCGGGATATGATCATCGCTGAAATCAACGGTCGTTCCCTCGGTCAAACGGTGCAAATTCTGGTTGAAGGCCAGCACAAGGGCAAATGGCGTGGACGTACCCCGCAAAATAAGCTGGTCTTCTTTGAAGATTCCGGCGATTGGTTGGGCAAGCTGGCCGATGTTGAGATCACCTGGACAGGCCCATGGAGTATGCAAGGCCGCCTGCAAAGCGCCGTAGTTTCAGACTTTCAGAATGACCCGCTAATCGTCATTGCAGGGTAAATATCTGAGCCACAAGGGGATGTTGGAAACAGCATCCCTTTTATTTTCACGTTCAAAACTAGTCTAAATTTTGAACGGTGATGCCAAATCCTTAACGCTTCACCAACGTCTTAAGTTGGGACAAGGCACTATATAGCGTATACTGAAATCGTGTCGCAGCATCTGGCTTAATCATTCACTGGCGTGAGTTACACTTCCGCCAGCACCAATTGGAGGAAATGGCTTATGCCACCGCAGAAAAGCGGGTATTACTATCCCAACAAATTCGCGCGCCTGACCATCGAAGCGATGGAAGAAGTGATGGGGCGAAATGGGTTGAATGCCATCCTTACGCTTGCGGGCTTAAACCAGTATCTTGATAACCCGCCGCCCGATAATCTGGATAAACAGTTTGATTTTGGCGACTTTACCGCGCTGAACATTGCTCTGGAAGATATGTTTGGCCCACGCGGTGGGCGTGGTCTGGCTTTACGCGCAGGTCGCGCCATTTTCGCGGGTGGATTGCGCTCATTTGGCGCGCTGGCTGGTGTGGGCGATCTAGCCTTCAAAGTGCTGCCCCTGAACGCCAAACTGCGCGTTGGTGTTCCGGCTATGGCCAATATCTTCACCCAGTTTTCTGACCAGATTTCCAACGTCTACGAAGAAGGCAGCGATAAAGTGATTTATACGCTGGAGCGCTGCCCGATGTGCTGGGGGCGTAAGGTGGATCGTCCCGTGTGCTTTATGGGTCAGGGGTTGCTGCAAGAGGGCTTGCGCTGGCTTTCCGGTGGTCGTGAATTTAAGGTAGACATGACCACTTGTATCGGCAAAGGCGATCCGATGGGCAAGTATGTCATTTTCAAGGAACCACTTCCCTGATCACGCCATTTTCAACGGAAAGAACCTGGGTGCTTCGTGCACCCTTTTTATTTGCTGTACAAATTTCTAGGTGTATTCAAAGACGTTATGTTAGAATGCGGTATATGTGTGTCCGACTGCCGCGCAGCTAAAGGACTTCGCTATGCAATTCGGGATCAAGCGACTTTTCAACGTGCCCGTGTTACTTCTGTGCACGTCCGTCGTACTGGTTGCCCTCAGCGCCTGTAACCTCGTCTCGCAAGCCGAGTACGATGCGATGCAGGCG
>CAZBPB010000012.1:6701-10552 GCA_964493565.1 uncultured Pleurocapsa sp.
AAGACCTACGATCACTATCATTTCACCGCCTAATGGCGCTGAATACACGGTTGGTTCCACCGTTCTGGTCAGCATTAACGCAACCGACCAGATCGGTATTACAAGGGTGACGCTGTCGGTCAGCGGTCAAAATGTAGACACCGTTAATTCAGAATCGCCTACTGGCAGCACCAACCTGAACGCCCTGCTGGACTTTACGCCTCAACAAGCCGGTGTGGTACAGCTAACCGCAACTGCCTTCCGTAACAATGTCGCCAGCGATCCTGCAATCGTCGAGATCTGGTGAATGTCGGGTTGAATGTTCGCACCGGCCCCAGCACCTCCTTCCCGGTAGTAACGACGCTGGCGGCAGGTTCAGTGGTGCCGATCATCGGGCGCACCGCCGCTAATGATTGGTGGCAGGTGCGCGTCAGCGCTGTGCTCACTGGTTGGGTTGCGTCGCCTTATACAACCGTGTTTGGTAACTGCACGCTTATTCCCGTGGTGCCTTCTCCGCCCACGCCCACCAGCAGCGCGCCAACGGCGACAGCCACGCTGATCCCGCCAACCAATACGCTTACCCTGACGCCGCAGCCGCCCACATTGACCGCTACTCCCGGACTGCCTGATCTGGTGATCACCAGCATTGTCGGCCCGAACGCGATCAACCTTGGCCCCGGCAGTACGCCAACAACAACGACGTTCTCGATCACAATTACCAATACCGGTCAGTCAGCAGCGTCGCAGTTCACAACCACGCTGCAAATTCAAGGAGTTGGCTCTGCCCAACCCATCGGGGTAGTGGCAAATCTGCTGCCGAATGAAAGTATCGTCTTGAATGGCAATCTGACGTTTGACACAACCGGTACCTTTACCGTGGTGGCTGTGGCAGATGCCTTCAATCAAGTCGCAGAAGTATCAAAGGTGAACAACACGGGTTCGGTGAACATCGTGGTCAACCCGCCGCTTTAGGAGCAGTTCCATTGGTGTGGCTGCCATAATTGATAGTTGCAGCCACATCAATGCTTGTGCCTAATCAAAAACGAGCGTTATAATTTTGTTATGCCAACGACAATACTGCTGATCCACCGCCAACTCGCCTTCGCCGTCTCTGTGAAGCAGGCTCTTGAACGCACCGGTACTTTTGAGGTGCATCCGTTCACAGTGCTGGACTCAGCTATTGAATATCTCGTTGCCCATCCTCAAGATATAGCCATCGTAGACTTTGAAATGCTGTCGGCCTCTGGCGATGAAATTGCGCTGCTGCTCAGAGATACGCAGGCAGATATTCCGATCATCGCCACGCCGCTAACTCCTGATACTGTGCTGAATGCTTTGAAACTTCAGGGTAGCGTGGAAGCCCGCTTTACCGCGCGCGAAGTCATTCCGCTGATCGAAAAGATTATGGCAACCCGCAAACCGGGAACTATCGCGCTTTCACAGGAGTCTGATCCCGGACGATCTGGACTGCTGACGCGGGTGATTGAGCAAAAGAAAACCGATGTTTTGCCCAAAACCCGTCCTCAGCCAAATGACGTTGAAATGCCGCCGCGTTCAACCGAAAGCGACTACGACCCGTATTTTCAGGATGAACCTGAAATTGAGGTTGAAGAAGAAGCGTATTTTGAAGAAGAAGAGGCGATGGAATCAGCCAGCGTTGATCCCTCCAGCCTGTTTGCTGATTTTGAACAATGGTCAGAGCCGTCCGCTGAAGATGAAGATGATGATGATGACCTCTTCGACGAAGTTTTCGGAGAAAACATTGACGATGGCTTTGACGACGTACTGACCGCCATCGAAGGATCGCCAGAGCCGGACGGCCGCCCCCGCGATAAATTCGACAATCTGGTGGATTCAATGCGTGCCGACGAGGAGCGCAAACCGCTTCCCGCCCGTCAGCAGTTTATCGAATTTACGCTCGCCAGTGGCATGGATTCGCTGGTTGAACAAATCGAACGCAAGCGCATCACCGAAACCTCTGAAGTTGAACTGCCAAAAGATGATCTTGCCGCGCAGCTTGCTGCCGATGAACCGCCGCCCCCCTCGTTTGAGGACAGCGGCACCGTTGGCGATTTGATTACAGGCGTCAATGACAGCGGTTTCCAGAATGTGCTGTCCATCCTGCGTGGTGAAGAAGTCCCTGAAGATGCGCCCACGCTGGACGATCTGCGCGTAGATTTTGATGACGATGATTTTCTATCCGCTATTGAGGCCGATATCGGCATCGCCCCGCCGCCAACATCCTTGCCCGGAGAACGCATCGAATTTGACTTCGACTCGCTTCAAGCAGTGGATGACGATCTGGGCGAATCCACGCCCGCGAAATTCATTCTTGCGAAAGCAGAAGATGTAGATCCAGATTCCGACTCGTTTTCGATCAACGACTTGCTGGACAGCATCGAAAAAGAGCTGCCAGCATATCGCCCGAAAATTCAAGCACCACCGTCGTGGCTGTCTGAAGAAGACTCAGATATTCAAGAACTGCTAGCCTCCATCGCCGCCGAAAATTCAGCCGAAGATGATATGCCCGACACGCTGCCCGAGATTCCCGCAGCCGTTATCGGCGCTGCCGCCGCAGTCGCAATCACCCACGATGAGCTGGATGCCATTGAAATTGACGATGATGTGTTCGGTGATGCCGCCGCTGAAGTTGAAGAAGACATCGAAGACGGGTTTGATTTCGACGCGCTGCTTGCCGAAGCAGAAGACTCCGACGATTATTACGATCAGACGACCATCCCTTCGCGTTCACAACATATTCAGGAAGACTTCAGCAACCTTGAAACCGAGATGTATCAGGTTGAAGATGAAGACGAAGAACCGGAACTCTACCCTGCTGATTGGGGGCTGCCTGAAGAACCTACGCTGATCGAAGGCATGGAAGTCGCTGATGATGAGCTTGAAGCCGAAGCCTTCACGGATGAAGAATTTGCCCTGGAAGATGCCGCCATCACTGTAGATGCGCTGGAATGGGCAGATGAAGATGATGACGCGCCCTCCAGTATTCCGGAAATGGATACCTCATGGGGTGAAGTCACGATTGCCTCTGAAGCCGCGCAAGCACCCGCTGAAACGGTTGGCGAACCCTCAATCATATCTGAGCCGCCGCGTATTCCCGGCTATGACACCGAATTTGAGCGCATGGCAACCTTCGCTTTTGTGCCCGCCGGTGACGAGCCGCTGCCTTTAGAAACCACGCACATTGATGATCCTTACATCGCTCAACTGGCGTTAAGCCTGACTGATGTATCGCTGGAACTGACCGCCGACGCCACTCTGCTCACCCGGGAAAGCGAAATTGTCGCTTACGCGGGGCGCATGCCGCGTGAAGAAATGACCGAACTGCGCGAAGTATTGGGCGACGATTGGGATGCCAGCGCCGATGCTTCTCGTATTCGTTTCGTTAACCTGCCTGCCAGCGGCAAAGACTACATGGTGTACTCGCGGCGCACGGTTGACGAGTTGACGCTCACCCTGATCTTCGCTGGTGAAACCCAACTGCGCGATATTCGCCAGCAGGGGAAGCGGCTAGTATCAGCATTAAATTCTGTGCCTGAAGTCCCTGCCGACCTGCAAGCCATAGAGGCCGCCCAGCACAGCATGGATGGTATTGCCACAGCAGACGGCATACACAGCACTGCGATTGTTGAAGATAACGTCGCCCGCAGCGCCTTTGCCTATGTCTGGATACTACGCGACGCTAATGATCATCTTCCCCGCCAGACAGCGCAGGCCATAGTCAGCGGGATGAATGTTCAGCTTCGCGAGCAGGCGTGGCGCGTGCGAGAATTACGTGCTGCCGACGAATACGTTTATCTACTGGCTGATGTTCCCGGCGAAACCCTGCCAAACCAGACCGTCCGCGAATTGAA
>CAZBPB010000012.1:10562-14409 GCA_964493565.1 uncultured Pleurocapsa sp.
TCTTCACAGAACAAGACGCTCGATCCCGACCACTTATGGGCAGATAGCTATCTGGTCGTCACGCCCGGTCGCTCGCTCGACATGGATGAAATACAGCAGTTCATCAACTTTGAGCGGATGCTGTAAACACGCTATAATAGCTCACATGTTCGTATATCATCTGTGCGATTCTCGCGGAAAAGAGGCGTGTTGATGTCTTCCCGCCCGCTGTTCTACTTGCTTGATGGTCATGCGCTTGCCTACCGGCATTATTTTGCCAACACCGGCAGGCCGTTGATGACCAGCACCGGCATTGTCACTAGCGCGATTTATGGCTTCACGCGCACCATCTTCGATGTGCTGGAAAAAGAGAAACCGGTCTATATGGCGGTTGCCTTTGATGCCGGGCTGGGTGGGCGCGACGAATATTATCCCCAGTACAAAGCCCATCGTGATGAATCGCCTGCGGATTTTGAGGTTCAACTGCCGACGATACGTGACATCATCTCCGCCTTTGGCATTCCCATCTTGATGATGCCGGGGCAGGAAGCCGACGACTTGATCGGCACGGCCACGCTGCAAGCTGAAGCTGAAGGCGCTAACAACGTGGTCTTTTCCGGTGACCGCGACATGCTTCAACTGCTTTCCGAAAATACCCGCATCCGTCTGTACATTCCACAGGCCGGAGCGCCAGACGAAACTTACGATATCCCGAAATTTCGCGAGAAGTACGAACTGGAACCCTTGCAGCTCATTGACCTGAAGGCGCTTGAAGGCGATACCAGCGACAACATCCCCGGTGTATCCGGCATCGGCAGGAAAGGCGCAACCAACCTGCTCAAAGAATTTAGCACAGTTGAGAATCTATACGAAAACCTCGATAAGCTGAAAGATGGCGTGCGCAAGAAGCTGGAAGAAGGTCGTGAATCTGCCTTCATCAGCAAGCGGTTAGCCACTATCCAACGTCATCTGCCCATGGAATTTAACCTTGAAGCCTGTCTCGTCGGGGAACGTGACAGCGAAAAACTGCTTGAACTGTTTCAGATGCTGGAATTTACCAGCCTGATCAAAATTCTGGAAAAGTCCGGGGCAACCGCCGCAGCCGTTCCGGTAACGCCCGCTGGCGCGAAGGACAGCAGCTCCACCCAGTTGTCGTTGTTTGGCGATGTTGTAGAGGCGCCCCCCATTCCTGAAACTCCTGCCCTGTACCCTACCATTATCGTGCAGGATCAGGCGGCGTTGGATGCGCTGGTCGTCGTGCTGGATAACGCTAAGATGATCGCCTTCGACAGCGAAACCACTGGCACCGACCAGATGCGCGCTGAACTGGTTGGCATCTCGCTTTCGACAGACGGCGAAACTGGCTATTACATCCCGGTCGGGCATCAGGAAGGTCAGCAGCTTCCGCTGGAAGTCGTAATTTCTGCTATCCGCCCCGCCATGACCAATCCGAACATCGGCAAAGCTGCGCACAACGCCAATTACGACGTGATTGTGCTCAAGCAGCATGGGTTGGAAGTCGCCCCGATCACCTACGACACCATGCTTGCCGAAGGTGTCCGAGATCCGCTTAGTCCAACAATGGGACTCAAACGGCTGGCAGGGCGTGTGCTGCATGTCATGATGACCGAAATCAGCGAGCTTATCGGCACCGGCAAAACCCAGATCACCATGGATCGGGTGCCGATAGAACGTGCTGCCCCTTATGCCGCCGCCGATGCTGTTTGCACGTATTTGCTGGTTCCTAAGCTGGAAATCGAGCTTCAATCGGTCGCTTCTTTCACGCCCGATGTTGACCCGCTGTGGGGAACACCGAACCCGCCCAATGTCCTTAACGTGCTCAACGATATTGAAATGCCGCTGCTGCCGGTCATTGTCAGCATGGAAGAGAGCGGCGTGCTCTTAGACCTGCCCTTCCTGCACGAGATGAGCATCCGTCTGAACACCATGTGCCGCGATCTTGAAACTGAAATTTACGAACTGGCAGGCGGCTATGGCGTGTTCAACATCAACAGCCCGAAACAGTTGAACGATGTGCTGTTTGGCAAACTCGGGCTAAAAGCTGAAGGCGTGCGTAAGACCACACACGGCTTCTCAACGGCTGCCGATGTGCTCGATAGTATGCGCGGCGAACACCCGATTATTGACAAAATCCTACACTATCGCGAACTCACCAAGCTCAAGGGTACCTATGTAGATGCTCTTCCCAATCTGATCAACCCAAAAACCGGGCGCGTACATACCAGCTATAACCAGATCGGGGCTGCTACCGGGCGCATGAGCAGCAGCAGCCCGAACCTGCAAAATATCCCGATCCGTACTGACATCGGGCGCGAAGTACGCGGGGCGATCATCGCCCAACCCGGCTGGCAGCTGCTTTCGGTTGATTATAGTCAGGTTGAACTGCGCATCATGGCGCACATCACGCAAGACCCGAACCTGTTAACAGCCTTCCAGCAGGGGCAGGATATTCATGCCGCCACCGCTGCGCTGGTCAACCGTGTCCCGATTGATCAGGTTACAAAATCACAGCGCATTTTCGCCAAACGGGTAAATTTCGGTTTGTTGTACGGTATGGGCGCGCATCGTCTTGCCCGCGACAGCGACCTGACCTTCGCCGAAGCCACCCGTTTCATAGAGGAATATTTCGCCAGTATGCCGCGCGTCAAAGATTATATGGATACCGTCAAGCGCGTGGCTTCCAACACCGGCGTGCTGACCACACTGTACGGGCGGCGGCGTACTTTCCCGGCCTTGATGGGCAGTGGCAACCGCGCACTTCGCCAGTCTGCCGAGCGCGAAGCCATCAACATGCCCATTCAGGGTACTGCCGCAGACATCATCAAATTGGCGATGATCAACCTGCATGCAGAGCTGCGGAAGCGCGGCGCGCATACCCGCATCTTGCTGCAAGTGCACGACGAATTAGTGCTGGAAACACCTGATGATCAGGTTGAGGAAGCCGCCGCATTGGTGGTTCAGGTCATGGAAAGTGCCGCCGAGCTGCGCGTCCCTCTCAAGACCAATGCCGCCTATGGTGTTAACTGGCGCGATATGACTGATATTGCCTGATTACCGCAATCACATCCACGTTCGTAGGGGCGACACATTCTGTCGCCCGTTTTGCATCTGTCGTTCCGGTGAATCATCGAAATACAGCTTTCCTTACCCCGCATATTTCGCTAAATCGAACCCGGCATCCTGCATCTGTGTTTTACTCAACGGCTTTCCATCGCGCTTGATGAACTCCAGCGCCGCCATATCGCGGTTGCTGCCACATCCCGCTGCTGCCAGCCAATCCCCATCTTTAACGAAAAAGGCGATAAATTTCTTCGACTCCACCTTGCCGCGATACACAATCTCGTCCCATTCAGCCGCATGACCAATGTAACGCATCCCCAATTTCCACTGGTTCGTCCAGAAGAATGGCACATGCTGGCGTACCGTATCATCCCCGCCAAACATATTGTGCGCGGCAATTACGCCATGCTGCTGGGCTACGCGCCAGTGTTCAATCCGTGTACTTTTGCCCTCAATCTCGTAACGGGCAATATCGCCCGCTGCATATACATCCGCCACCGAAGATTCGAGATGCTCATCCACCAGCACCGCCCCATCTTTCGCGTTCAGCTTGAGGGTGCTCTCCTTTAGGAAGGCAGTATTTGGCTGTACGCCAACGCCTACCACCACGAAATCGGCTGCTAACGTTTCGCCACCTTTCAGCACCACGCCAGTCACACCTTCTTCATTGCCCTCAAAAGCCTCAACACCGCTTTGCAGGCGGAACTTGATGCCATTAGCCTCATGTTCGCGCTGGAACAACGCGCCAATTTCCGCGCCAACAATCGCTTCAAAAGGCACTGCTTCC
>CAZBPB010000012.1:14419-21839 GCA_964493565.1 uncultured Pleurocapsa sp.
TCTAATCCCACTACGGTAACGTCTACGCCCTGTTTACCAAGCGAAGCCGCCGCTTCCATACCGATGAAGCTTGCGCCGATAACCACCACGCGTCTGCCTTCAGAAACCATCCCTAAAATATGATCCGCATCCGCCTGTTCGCGCAGTAGAAAGATATTTCTCAACCCCCAACCCGGAACTTTTTCCAGTGTGCGTGGGCGCGCGCCAGTTGCCAGCAGCAGTTTGTCAAATACCAGCGTTTCGCCATCGGCAAAGCTGAGCCTATGTTCGGTTGCGTCAACCGCAGTTACCGCTTTATCCAGCATCAAGGTGATCCCGCGCTGCTCGTACCAGTTGCGATCTCGCAGCGGCATCCAATCTGCTTGCGCCTGCCCCGCCAGATAGTCTTTTGATACGTTCGGGCGGTCAATTGGCAGCATGCCGGTATCGCCAATCAAAATACTCTTGCCGCCAAAGCCTAACCGCCACAATTCTTCAACCGCAGCTTCCCCGGCACCACCGCCGCCCACCACCACAAAGGTGCGATCATCCGTCCCGGCAGATTCTGGCGTGACCGTTTCTGCCGCCTCGATGTCCACCCATACCTGGCCGTCACGCTGCGTTAACGGATAGCCGGGAATGTTGGCAAGCGCGGGCGGCTCGGTGCGTAAGCCGCTGCGAATATCGAAACAGGCATGGTGCAGCGGGCACATCACCGTATACCCGTTCAGTACTCCCTCATCCAGGTTGCCGTGATAGTGCGAACATGCTTGTCGAAAAGCGAACAATTCGCCATCTACACGGGCGACAACAATCTTTTTGCCTTCCACCTCAAAAGCCTGCATATCGCCATTGTGCGGCATTGATGCTAGTGAACCCAGCGGAATTTGTGCCATCGCCCGTCGCTCCTTACGCTTCAAATCGTGATCTGGAACTACGTGATAATAGCGCCCATATATGGGAACAGCATGAGTATTTGTACCGGGCAGGATCTCGTTTTCACCCGATGTTAGTCACTTCTTCCCAGTTTCCGCTTTCCCACGAACGACTGATCGCCGCGCTCACTTCGGCAACAGCCAGCGCCTCAGCAAAGCCCGGCACGTGTGCGCGCCCCGCGGCAATAGACTTCAAAAATTCCAGCACTTCAATCACTTTCAAGTCTTCGTAGCCGATGGCGTTGCCATCTCCGGGCACGAAATTACCATGATGCGGGTATTTATCGCCGCCCAGCACGCGGGTATAGCCGTCGTCAGTGCCGTCCGCCGTCGGCCTATACAGGCTGAGTTCGTTCAGCCGCTCGTGATCCCAACCCAATGCGCCGCCGCTTCCATGCCACTCAAAAGCAAATTGACTTTTCGGCCCGACAATCGTGCGACAGGTTTCAATGGTGCCCACCATGCCATTGGCAAACTCAACCAGCGCCGCTACGTAATCTTCGTTGTTGACCGGCCCCTTCGGGTCATCTGGATGTCCTGCCGAATAATGCGTACCTTTACCCGGTATTGGTAACGGGCGCTCGGTGATATAGGTGTGTTTCTGCCCGGTCACCCGCTTGATCGGCCCCACCATCATGTGGGTGATATCAATTACGTGTGAAAGCAGATCGCCCAGCGCCCCCGTCCCCGCAATCTTGCTGTCGAAGCGCCATGTCAGCAGACCCAGCGGGTTCGCGCCGTACATCGAAAAGAAGCGGCTGCGCCAGATCTGCATTTCTCCCAGCTTGCCCTGCTGAATCAAGTCGCGGGCATGCTGCACCATCGGCGCCCAACGATAGTTGTAGCCCACGCCAGTGATCACTCCGGCTTCCCTCGCGGCACGCTCAATGATCGCCGTTTCTGACGGCGAACGCCCAACAGGTTTCTCGCAGAAAATATGCTTTCCTGCCGCCGCTGCCGCGCTGGCAATCTCCACGTGCAGGTCGTTCGGCGTGCAAATATTCACCGCTTCAACCTCTGGATCAGCGATTACAGCACGCCAGTCGCTGGTACTGCGCTCAAAGCCTAATAGTTCCTGTGCCGATTTTGCCCGCGCCTCTACGTTGTCCGAACAGATCACGAGGCGAGGCCTGATTCCCGCTTCAGGAAAATTAAGCGGTACTGAAAGATAAGACCGGCTGTGTGCCTGCCCCATCCAACCCATGCCGATCACGCCGATATTGATGGTCTTCATGAAATCAGCCTTCTCCTTCTCAAAAATATGGCGCTATGCAGAACGCGGCATCTCAGGATGCCCCGGATTAAAGTGTTTCAACATAACTAGCGGCTCTGTTTCGCTCAAATTGGTGATGGTCACGCCCCTTCTCGCGCCTTCAGCAGTTACAAAGAACTCATCTTCAGTCATTTCTCCGAAGCGGATCATGTTAGGCGATGAAATCAGATACTTTCCGAAGCGGCCGTGCCCCTGTATACAGATCAACCCATAAGCTGCCGGTTCGCGCACCCTCACCGTATGCCCCGGCTTTACGCTCAGCTCTTTGGCGCTGAAATAGTCGCTGCCATAGGTGATCCAGCGCTCGTTATAGCAATCGTTTAGCGTTGTTGCGGGAATCGGAAGGCGGAAGAAGCGGGCAGCAAAATCCGGCGCGACGTTTGCATCCCAATCCAGTAAGCTCATGAGGTAATCGTAATCATCCTGCTTATCCTGCGGAACATCTTTAACCAGCATTTCACGGCTGATCACCTGCTGGTCAAAAACCAGCGACTGCCACATCGAAAAAACGTCACTGGCGCGCTGCGGCTCATAAGTGCAAAGCGTGCCCGGCGCGTGTAAAACGCCCGGCGGCACATACCACCCGGTTTCCAGTTCAAGCTTATGCGCTCTGGAAAGGCCTAGTATGCCGTTATCTCCCTCCCCCCACCGCTTCAGGCAGTCAATCACCTGTTCGCGGGAAGTGCCGGGATTTAGTCCAAAGAAGGTGTAGGGAAACTGGTTGAGGGCAAAGTTGTACTGCGCCGGGAAGTAATAGGCTTCAGGCTTACCCACACGACCAACATCGGCAGCGCGTTCGTCACTGTGGTGAATATGATGCGGCAGCGGGTACATATTGTCGAAAAATTTCGAGTACATTACCCATCCGCCATAGCGCCGCGCGGCCTCTGCCCCAAGAAACACCTCTGCCGCCAGCCCGATTGCATCTCGCAGTAGAAACTTACCCTGTGATGTGTAAACGTAGCTCATGCCTTCGTCAAATGGCGTACCCGGCCCGTTATCGGCAGCAACGGTAGACGAAAACCAGCGCTCATCAATACCTCCACGATGCGCGCCCAATGCATATAAGTCATTGGGATGAAGGCGCAGCCGCCTGCCGGGAACACAAAAGGAACGGGGAACCCATGCCGGCACCAGCCGCAGCACTCCCTCCCCTTCCTCAATGGCGCGCTGTGCCAACTGCCGAACTTCAAAGTCATTCATTGCATTACCTGTCTGCAAAAAACTACTTCTATCGGAAAGAAATTAAGTCCAGATCAGTCAGGGATAAGAAAGCTGAGCAAGAAACGGCACTTTTCAGAGCTTCACCGCGCTGCGCTTATCCAATGCTGACGTTAAGACATGATCATTTTGTAATGCTGCCAGCATAACGCAGATTGTAGCGCGCAATATAATCAGCTGAGACAAGATGATAGTGATTGTTGTACGTATTGATATGCTGAGCCAACGGCAGGTTAGATGAATCAAAAACGCCAGACTTCCGTCCGGCGTTTTTGGGCTAGTAAGACAGGCTAATTCTGTGCTGGCGGATATTCGATTTCGACCAGCTTGTTCTCAATCGCCTGCCAAGTTGCGGGATCAATCCACGTTACCGTAACCTGCTTGGAGGCGACATCGCCCTTCACTTCGGTTACGCCGGGGATTTGCCCCACTTCGTTCTTGATGGTTTTCACACAGCCATCGCAGCCGATAGCTGGAACCAGTACTGTTTTGACTTCCACGCTTAATTCACCTTTTCTCTACACCGCATAAGTTGCAGATGCCACTGCGGCCTGATTTCTTACCACTATACCAGAAGGCGAAAGCATCAACGAGCGCCTGTGCCAGTACATTCTCACGGACACCCAATCTGAGGGTGACCGCGTCCGTGACGCGAAAGAGAGGGCGAAGCGGCAACTGATAGGGGCAAAGGCAGCGTTTCTCGCCCAAAACACTTAACCGTCGCCCGGGTTCGCTGGAAGACCAGAACACCAGTCCATTCACTTGCCGAAAACAGGCAATCAGGCATATGGTTAGTAGATTCTAGTCAATGAAAGCCGTGAGTTTATGATGCCTGAAGTTCCCTTTATTACGGGTGGCGAATCGCTTGATCCTTCTGATTGGTCGCAAACCCGCACGCTAGCCCACCAAATGATGGACGACATGCTCGATTTTCTGCAGAGCATACGCGAGCGTCCGGCGTGGGCATCCATACCCGATGATGTGCGCGAGTCCTTTTCCAGCCCGATGCCAGCGCAGCCTGAAGGCGCGCAGCAGGCTTATGAAGATTTCAAACAAACGGTTCTGGCCTACCCGCTTGGAGATTTTCACCCCCGATTCTTCAGCTGGGTAAACAGCCCGGGCAGCGCTGCCGGTATGCTGGCGGCGCTTCTGACCAATGCGATGAACACCAACTCTGGCGGCGCAAATCACGCCGCCAATCTGGTCGAACAGCAGGTGATCAACTGGTGCAAAGCGTTCCTCGATTTTCCTGAGACCGCCAGCGGTGTATTGACCAGCGGCGGCTCGATAGCAAACCTGATGGGGCTGGCGGCTGCGCGTCACTGGGCGGCAAAACGCGCGGGAGTGAACGTTCGCAAAGAAGGGATGCAGGGATTTTCACAGCGGCTTCGCCTGTACTCTTCCAGCGAAGCCCACAGCTCGGTTCAGCGCGCGCTTGAAGCATTGGGGATAGGCAGCGATTCGCTGTGCGCGATACCGGTTAACGATAACTTTGAACTCGACCTTGATGCTTTACTCGCGGCAATACAGGCAGATCGTGACGCGGGGATGCTGCCTTTTTGCGTGGTTGGCACCTCTGGCACTACCAACACCGGCTCGATTGATCCACTGGATGAAATTGCCGATATTTGCGCTCGTGAACAGTTATGGTTTCATGTGGACGGCGCAGTAGGCGCAGTAGGCGCATTGTCGCCCGAAATTAAGCCGCTGCTCAAAGGCATCGAACGTGCAGATTCGATTGCTTTTGATATGCACAAATGGTTATTCATGAATTATTCGATTGGCTGCGTGCTGATACGCGATCCGGCGCTTCACCGCGAAACGTTTTCGCTTACGCCGGCCTATCTTAAACATGCGCCTCGCGGCACCGCCTCTGGTGATCTATGGTTTAGCGAGATCAGTATTGAGCTGACACGCGAATTTCGAGCGTTGAAAGTATGGATGCTGCTCAAGGAATTTGGCAGCGAAAAGTTTGGCCGGTTGATGCTGCAAACCGCCGGGTTAGCGCGCTATTTTGCCGACCAGATTGACCAAACGCCCGAACTTGAACGACTGGCACCGGTTCCCCTGCAAATCGTCGTCTTTCGCTACATTGATCCGTCTTTGAGTGAAGACGCGCTGAACAAAGTTAACAGCGAGATTGTGATGGAAATACAGGAGCGTGGCATTGCGGTTTCCGGCACTACCGTCATTCACGGGAAAACAGCGATCCGTACCAGCATCAACAACTATCGCACCCGGCGCGAAGATTTAGATGTACTGCTGCAAGCGGTGGTGTCCATTGGAAAATCGCTTTGCGAATGAGCCAGATATTCACGAACTTTTAAGGGATATATTCGCTCCATCCGCTAAAATCTGAGTCCGATACTCAAGCAGGGAAATGAAAAATGCTTCAGTTGATGTTCAAATTGTGTGCTTTGCTAATAGGCGCGCTGATGCTCGCGCTGCCTGTTTTTGCCCATGAAGGGCGCGTAGTTGGTGACTATGAACTGGTCTTTGGCTGGCGAAATGAACCTGCCATCAGTAACCAAATCAACGGCCCCGAACTCTTTATCAGCCTGCACAGCGGCGAACAGTCCGATGCTCAGGCAGCATTAGAAGCACTGGACATTCAATTACAGGCAGAAGTCACCTTTGGCCCGGAGGCGATTGTGCTGGTACTTGCGCCTGCGCGACCCTATTTCGCTGATGGATCAGTTCATCTGGTTGCAGACCTGATCCCTACACTGCCCGGTGACTACACATTCCATATCACCGGCACAATTGATGATATTCCGGTTGACGAGACGTTTAGTTCAGCGGATGGGGAATTTAGCTCAGTAGAGCCTGCAAGCGACATCCAGTTTCCACGCGCTGGCATTATGGATTTAAGCGCCCTACTGGAGCGACTTGCAGCGCTGGAAAGCCGTGTCGCCCAACTTGAAGCCGCAGCAGGCTCATAGGTGAGATAACCTGCCGTCTTGCGCTAAGATGCCACCGTCAAGTTTTTTCAATCACAGGCTCGCAGCCGGTTTACTTACGCTGCTGCTTTGCTTCGGGTGGGCGGTGGCAGCCAGCGCCCATGCTGAACTAGAACGGTCAGAGCCAGAGGCGAACGCGCTGCTGCACGATTCTCCGGTGGAGATTCGCCTCAGGTTCACCGAGCCGCTTGAAGGCGCATTCAGCCGCATTCACCTGTTTGACAGCCGGGGGCAAGAGGTTGAGCTGCCCGATTCTCAGGTGGCTGATGATGATCCGCAACAGCTTTTTGTGCCGCTGCCACCGCTGTCAAACGGCACTTACACGGTCAATTGGAGCGCCCTTTCTTCCGCAGATGGGCATGCCACGCGAGGCAGCTACACCTTCTCGATTGGCGCTGGCAGCAGCGCGGCGCTGCAATTTCGCCAGCCGGATACTCTACCAAGCGGACAGGCGCTGATACGCGGAATCAATCTGATTGCCCTGTCGCTGTGCATCGGGGGAATCGGTTTCCTGTTATGGGTATGGTCGCCAACTCAAAACGACAGTACAAGCCCTGAGCGTTTCCCGTATTTTCTGACAACATATATCGCGGTTAGCTGGCTTTTCATCGGCATTGCTTCAATTTTGCTGCTGTTCATGCAAACCTCTATATATGCCGGGGTGCCGCTGGAAAACGCGATTCCTGAGTCTGCCATTGGCCTGACGCTAACTGCTACCCGCTTCGGCAGCCTGTGGTTAGCCCGTATGATCTTATGGCTACTGATGGGTATCACCCTTTGGCTAAGCAGGAAACGTCCGATACTGTTGTGGGGCGCGATCGGACTAGGCGCAGGCATTCTGCTAACACAAAGCCTATTCAGCCACGCCAGCGCCGCCGAAAACCCTGCCAGCGCCGCCGCCGCAGACTGGCTGCATTTGACCGGCGCGGCGCTGTGGTTTGGCGGGATCAGCGCGTTTGCGCTGGCACTTGCAAGCGCGCGAAAGCGTGAAGACCGGGTGACAGCGGCAAGCCTGATGACCGGTTATTTTTCGGATCTGTGCCGCGTCTGCA
>CAZBPB010000013.1:0-14473 GCA_964493565.1 uncultured Pleurocapsa sp.
GCCGTCGCAATCGCCGATGGCGGGAAAACCAGATTGGTCATGATCAGGCTAAAAAGCCCGGCAAATACACATAGAATCCCAACTGTGACCAGCCAACGATCTAATGGCCGCCCGATTACCGCCGCAATTAATCCAGCCGCCCCGGCGCCAACAATGAACAACGGCCAACCGCGCACCAGATCAATCAAATCAAACTGTATTGCTGAAAGCACGATCCCGGCGCTGATCAACACCAGCAGTGCAAAAAACAGGCTGCCTCTGCTCCATCGTCCGCCGCCCAACCAGTGCGCTAGCAAAGATAGGGTAATCCCGCCAAGCACCGCCGCAGTCACCAGCCACGATTCAGGCGGCATTCCCGAAGCATTAGTCAGCGTTAGCCATGCGCCTAAAGCAATCAACACTAAGCCGGCGACAACCGATCCAGGTGATCCGAGTTTTAATACGTCAAAACCCGGCATTGCCAATCTAGGCTGATAATCTACACGCTCGTAAAGCGCGGGCAGTCCTTTACGTACTGCCGGACGATCTACTGTTTCGGCATCTGGCACTGGCGCTGGTTCAGCAAGTTGTCCCGCAACCAGGGCATTCAATGCAGCTTCAGCATCAAAATCAGACTCAAATAAAGCCTGCGTCTGCGCGGCGAAGCCTTCAAGTCCGGAGGTGCTGTCCTCGTTGAAGATCGCATCTGAAACCTCTACTACGCCGGGAATAGTCTCTACCTCTTCTTCAGAGATAGACTCCTCAACGATATCCACCGACGGCTCAAAATCATCCGGTGTGGTTTCAGGCAGATCTTCGGAGTCAGGTAGTATTTCGCGTTCAGGATCGTTCATAATGGCGTATTGTGGCTGTTTTTGGAAAGCGGCGCAAGGTCTTGTCAGCCTGAGCGACGACCAGTATAATGCACCCACAATCCGGCGACGTGGCCAAGAGGTAAGGCAAGGCTCTGCAAAAGCCTGATCACCAGTTCGAATCTGGTCGTCGCCTCAACAAAAACGGGTATCCTAACTATGGGACACCCGTTTTTATTTCGGCCTTAACCAGCGCGAGACATCACCTCAAGACAGCGTTTCATCTTGAGGCGTTTCCAGTTGTTCATCCAGATGCGCCAGTTCGCCTTGAAGTTTTGCCAGTTCATCCCAACGATTTTCAGCAGCTAGCGCAGCCTGCTCTTGCCAGACAGACACGGTTCCCATCGGAATGCGCAAATCTGCTGATTTGAGTTCGCGCTCAACCTGTTCCGCATCGGCATCGCGAAGCTGCTTGAATGTTGTGATACCTAACACATCCAACCAGATGACTGTATTAGGGCCGATGCCGTTAATCTTTGTGAGATCATCGGGCAAAGACGGACGTCCACTTTTCAACACTTCATTTTGAATGTACTTTAACGCGTTCCAGCGCCCTGCGGCTGCCAGTGCCGCCTGCGCGGGAACAGCAAGCAGTGATCCCGGCATCAACTTTTCACCCGACGCGGTCAAATCTGCTTCAAGCTGCACCGGATCATAAGTAGATAATTGTGTATAGGTTGTAACGCCTATGCTGTTCAAAGCCGCGGCTGTCGTCGGGCCGACCCCTTCCAGACGCTGCAAGTCATCCGGCTCCGGCGGGGTTGCAGGCTCGGCGGGCGTTTCAGGGGCGGCTGCTGCCGGACTCGCAGCGGCGACGGCTTGTTCTGCGGAAACGAAATTCCAGCCGTCACCAGCGCGTTCCAAACGCTGTAAGCTCATCGAATATGCAACGCCTTCAACGGTACCCATCAACGAATCGTTGTGGCAATCGAGCAGGAAATCATCCACAACAACCCGCGCGGTTTTGTCGCCAATACGCACCCGGATTTCGTTCTCATTGGCATCAACTTGAATAATTACCTGGGCATCGGCAGCAGCATCCTCATCTGTGCTGGCGCCTAAATGCTGCGCGTGAATACGGCGCTGGCCCATACCCCGACACTGCACAAGAAACCGCGTATTGTCCATCGAAAACTTGGCATTGCTCACATCCATGTGTCCCTGGATGTTAATGATTTCGCCGGTTGATTTCATACCAGAAATTGCAACGCCAATGACGAATCGATTCGGATCCATCAACTGTTGTTGAGCAGCCCATTGAACGTAAGGTTTCATTTGCTCATAGCACGACGACATCACAGCCTCCTTTGGCAGATCGGTCACAGCTTAACTTAAGCGTTGATATTGCACAAAATACTAGCTCGCTTCAACAGCTTCAAGCACCATTACCGGGCCGCCAGCAGGCAATGGCAGTTCAAGTAACATCCCGCCCGGCAAAACACGGTAATTTTGCGCCGCAGCTAGCGAGCCAACAAACTGATCTCCCTGACCGCCATCGTTACAAGCCGCCATAGTCATTGCGCCGGGCATGGAACGTACCGAGCCGATCATTCCGCCCTCGTACGTAAACTCGCCTGTACCTTGATTGCAATCGGCGCGGAAAACTAACTGACCATCCGAGTTAAATGTAACTTCATAGCTGCGCGATGGATCAGTAAGCGGCGTAACCGTCCCGCCCATGTCCATTCCAATCCAGCTCCATGTTTGATCAAGCAGCCCTGAAGGAGTCATCCCTTCAATTTGCAGAGAGGCTACTACCGCATCCAATGTTGCCAGATCAGGTTCCCAATCTGATGTACTCAAGGCATTCAGCGCTGCCGCCTGATCTGCAATATAAGCTGAAGGATCGGCATTAAACGCATCTAGATCCGCTTGAGCAACCTCGTCATAAGTTTGTGGCAGCGCCGAAGTGGAAACCGGATACCAGAACGACACTAAATATTTACCGTCGTTGGTAAACCCTTGATAAACATACCTCAAGCCTTGATTCGTTACCGGATTCGCATCTTGCTGCCAGCGTCCAACAAACCGGTAGCCGCTACGAGATGCGCTGTTTTCATCCGGCGTTACCCGTCCAACCTGCACCGCAAGATCGTTATAGCCCGCGCCTATTTCCTCGAATGGGAGCGCCGGATAGCCGCTGGTAGCCGCTGGCTGCGGCAGGATCACCATCATCCTAAAAATGCTTTCGATGGTCTGTGACACAGCAGAATTATCCGCCGCATCCCACATTTCAGCATACGCGTCAACTGGAATGATATACATGATCGGGCTGTTAGGCTGCCGTTCTTCAAGGGATGACGCGCCAAAGAGAATTTCGACATGTTCAGGAAGACCCATTGGGCCGGGAGGCTGGCTGTCGTCGTATGGTGTTTCCGGAACAAGCACAGCTTGCCACGAATACGGCAGTCCCTGTGTATCAATGGTTATCATCGGCACAACCGGCTCTGGCGTAGTCTCCTGAGCATAAACGCTGCTCATAGCAAACAACGCCATTCCGGCAATTAATGCCGTAGTGATGCTTCTGACATGAATAGTTTTCATTGACGAAATCCTTTAGCTAAATAGACCGGACGCAACCTTGATCATATTCCTGTGTTATGGGGCACCAGCATGCATCTGCGTCTGCAAATCAATCATCGGCTGCTGGCTAACACGCAAGAACCCTTCTTGTGGGCGGTCAAGATCGATAATCAGCAGCAAGACAACCGAAAATACCAGCACAGTGATAATCAAAGGTATCAATCCTCGCGCTTCTTTCAGGCCGTGACTGAACCCCACGATGAACAGCCCCAGAGCAGCGATCAGATAAATTGAGAACACCAGTGTTATCGGAAGCCGCGTGCTTGTTACCGCGAACGCGCGCTCGGTATTCAGGTCAATGGTGTCGTTCAGAGTTGATATGAAAAGCGAGCGCAGTTCGGAATCTATCGGCTCGTTGGCTGTCGCCTCAGCAATCGTCCAGAGCTGGTTCAAAATTTCATTTGATCGCACAAGAACATCCTGAATCAATGCGGGATTTTCCACAACTGTAAGCCGAAGATCAACATATTCCGTCAGCAGTTCCCTGGCTTGCGCTTTATAAGGTTCCGTCAAAAATCCTGCGCGCAGATAAGTTGTGCCAACGGCGTTAGCTTCGGTCATAACAAGGTCTTTACGATTATCAAACCGGGCCGCTGCCAGACCAACCACAAATGCCATCAAAAATGCAAGCAGCCCCAGCGTAACGCCAGCGAGTGCTCCGCTTGGCCCCTCTTCTTTTACTTCAGGTGTTCTTCGCTGCCACCATCTGCCAGTCCGAAACCCGATTTCAGCAGCAGCAAGCATAATCCCGAAAGTGAGCAGGTAGATGACCCAAATAGGCAGAGCGTCAAAGGGGTTGGTGTTCACGTTAAGCTCCTATCTGGAACGGACGCTGAGGTCATAAGCGCAGTCCAGCGTTGATCAAGGCGATCCGGGTATGCCATCCTGTGCGATTTTGCCGGACTGGCAAGACGTCATTCCAATCCGGCAAAACCATATCTCAAAACTATGTAGACCCGCTTCCGGATGAAGACTCTCCCGATGAGCTGCCGGATGACCCGCCCGACGATGAGGTAGGCGGTTTTGCAGCAGGAGCCGGCTGGATAGGCGGCGGCGGCAGCGTCTCACTCGGAGGGGCGAAGGACGGATCAGCAGCAGCAGGAACATAAGCATAAATCTGCTTGCGATTGCCGTACGCGCCGCCGGTGTAGCTCAGAATATCAGTGAAAACTGCCAGGCCAAGCCAAACCCAGTCAAATCCCTGAATGTCCGTTCCCGGCGTAAGCCCCGCAACTGGCGCTATCACCATGTACATTAACAGCGTCCAGGGAAGGAAAATGAGGCATAAGAGCGGCAAAGCCCAGTTATCGCCAAATGTCGCTGAAAAGCGCATCGGCTCTACAAGCCACCACAAAAGAACGCCGAAGCGTGGCCCTAGAAAAACAAGTACAGTGAAAAGACAACACATAAGTTATTGTTCCCTTTCTCAGGTCAAACCGAACTCGGTCACATCAAACCTGTTACTAGATGTTTCAGACCATTAAGCCTCCCGGGAGTAACACGAACAAAACTTATGTGTAGTGAGGCAGCGGAATACTGCTCTCAACACCTTACCGACTACATCTTTGTGCCAGTTTGCATTCTAAGAGCGTGCAGTGATGCTAAATAGCTTCTCAAGGTGTAAAAAAGATGTAGTAATAGATGATAAAATAACTTTACGATGATAATTTAGCTAGTGTTTGGTCATCCAGAATAATTTCCCTGTCTTCAGTTGACGTTATTCTGGTATTGTCTTTATGGGAATAATGAACGCGGGGAACACTTCAGTGCAAAATTCAGGAGGCAAGCCGTCCGGTAGTAGCACAGCGCAAAAAACGTCTGTAGTCATAAGCCAGATGCAGGTACAACTTCCCCTGACCAATTACACCCTATCCAGCGAATGTCCTGCCTGTGGAAACCCGACTATTCGCAGAGCCTGCAAAGTACGCTGCGAACGCTGCGGCTTCGTTTGGGATTGCAGTGAGTTGTAGTTATGCGATCCAGCGCCACGTAACAAAACGGCTCAAAAACAGCAGCGCCAACCCCGCGCTCAGAGCATATACCACCGCTTGTTTCCATGGACGATCAATCCAGCGCGCAATTTGCACATAGAACGGAAAAATCACCCCGCCAAAGCGTGGCATTCCCACCAGCGACCCTGATGCAATCGGGATAATAGTGGCGAACAGCGCGTATACACCCCACGAGCGTTCGCGCCATTTCCACAGTATCCAGCCTGCCAGTAACAGGTAAGAAACAGCCGCGAACAAATCCAGCCATGACGGATACCAACCGAAAAGGGCGACAGGTTCCCGCGTGTATATCAAAATTGAATCCAGTATTGAAGATGAGCGACCCCAGATGCCTTCATATGCGCTGAAGAAGGCCAGCGGTTCACCAACATAAAACCCGGTTCCCAGTACATAAACGCCAAAGACAATCCCCGGTATCAACGCCATTACAGCTCTGATCTTCAGTGTAGTTCCCCGGTTATGCTCCCACACCCACCATAAAATAGCAGGGACGAGCGCCACCCCTACAGAACGCGTAAGGCAGGCGAGGCAGGCTGCCACAATTGCCGGAAGAAATCTATCGTGTTCCAACAGCCAGAACGTCAGCAATACCAGAAATAAGAAGGCTGATTCGGTATACACACCGGAGAGGAAAATAGCCGTCGGCGCAATCAATAGTAGAATCACGGAGCGCAGGGCGACACTAGTGCCGAACCGCCGGCATACAACGTTGTAAAGCAAAAAGCAGCTTCCCAGCAGCGCCAGATTGGAAACAATCAGGCCGCCTATCGTCGTGCAAGTGCTCAAATATGGCGACCATACACAGCCAGTACCGTTGATTCCGCTAGCCAACCGCACCGCAAGAGGGTACACCGGCAAAAAAGCCATATCTGCAGATGGTTGGCGAGTTTCCAACCAGTCATAGCCTTCAGTGGCGATGGTGGCATAAAAACCGGCATCCCAGCGATACCACATGTCTAGCACAGGCCCACCATCCAGTAAGTGCTTATATTCGTCGCCTTCAACACTTTTTAGAAAATGCAAAGAAGCGGTGCCCGCGCCAACCAGAATAATACGGGTTACAACAAATAAAATGAGGATGATCAGCAGATGCTTTCGGGTCATCGGGAAACTTTACTTGCTTTAAGGCGAAACAGATGGCACATGCTTTATGCGTTTTTCAGCCTGAACATCGGCAGCCAACTAAGTTCAGAACTTTCCACTTACAGTCTTTTCTTCGCTTCGTTCTGCACCATCGAAATAATACCCATTAAGCCCGCGCCTTTACCCATCGAAATCTCCTTGCCGAACAGCTTGAACACAATATCCGATGGTACGCTGGCAACCTGTTCCAGCGGCGCGCCTTCCAGCGTTTCGCCTAGAATCACCGACATCGCCATCGCTGAAAGTCCCTGAGGGTTCAACACATCGAAATAGAACTTCAGCGTACCATCCGGCTGATCCACCGCCCACACAAAGGCTTCGCTTTCACAGGCAGGCACCCGGTGATTTTCAGGATACGGCTTGATGGCAATGCTTTCGGGTACGCGCACTTCATCAAAACGATCCGCTGTTTCGATCAGGACTTCCTGCCGTTCAAAGCGATCATCAATAGATTCAATGTCAGCCACCACGTCGGCAAGCTTTTCGGGAAGCTCACTCATCGCTACTTCTCAATCGGCACATCTACGAGATTTCCCCACTCTGTCCAACTACCATCGTAGTTCCGGACATTGGTAAAACCCAGCAAATTGGTCAGCACGAACCACGTATGGCTGCTGCGCTCGCCGATACGACAATAGGCGATTATGTCGCCATTCGGGTCAAGCCCCTGCTCGTTCTCATATATCTGGCGCAGTTCTTCAGCAGTTTTGAAAGTACCGTCTTCAGTGTTGACGGCCTTTGCCCAGGGTACATTCTTCGCGCCGGGAATATGCCCGCCTCGCAGCGCGCCTTCCTGCGGATATTCGGGCATGTGCAGTTTTTCGCCGCTGTATTCTGCCGGGCTGCGCACATCAACCAATGGGCCGCCAGCCTCAACGTGCTTCAACACCTGATCGCGGAAGGCACGTATATGCACATCGTCACGATCAGGCGCGTTATACGTAGTTGCCGCATACCCCGGCATGTTACGGTTCATGGGGCGCTCTTCTTTTTCCCATTTGGCGCGTCCACCATCCATAATTCTGGCATTAGTATGCCCGAATAACTGGAACACCCAGTAAGCATACGTTGCCCACCAGTTGTTCTTGTCGCCATAAAACACAACGGTTGTGTCAGGTGTTACCCCGATGCGCGACATCAGGGATTCAAAACCGGCTTTCTTCAGGTAGTCGCGGCGCACGGGGTCGTTCAGGTCAACAGTCCAATCCACCTGTACTGCGCCGGGAATGTGCTTTGACGGGTAAAGAAGGGGATCTTCGTTGGATTCAACGATGCGAACAGTTGGATCATTCAGATGCTCTACCACCCATTCGGTGGATACCAGCAATTCAGGATGAGCATAGCCACGCTCAGAAATTGGCAACACCATTTGTACAATCCTCAACTAGTTGTCTTTATGAGACACAGTGTAGCTACGTGGCCTTACCCGCACAAAAACCAGTCGGACAATTCGCAAAACCCCTGAAGGTTGGGGGGTGTAATGAATACCAACAGACGTAATATTGACCGGATATACTAAATTGGTCATTTGGTCAAAATTTGCCGCGCTTATGTGATTCAACCCGACACCACGATCCGCCGGGACACATGAGCACTGAAAGGAGCTGCGAAGGAATTGGCGAATCAGGGGAAACAGCTCAAAAAGCAGGCGCAAATTCTGGATGCAGCCCAAAAGCTGATTGTGCGTTTCGGCTTCGACAAAACAACCGTTGAAGAAATCGCGCAAGAAGCAGGGGTTTCTAAAGGCGCAATCTACCTGTGCTTCCCCGGCAAGTACGCAATTCTGGATCGCCTTGTAGAAAAGGAATCTAAGCGGGTGTTGGAAGACCTGATCAAGCATCTAGATGCCGACCCGCACGGCTACACCATTTTTAACGTGTACAAATATTCAGTGCGGGCGCTGCTAGATAATCCGTTTCTGGCAGCCATGTACACCCGTGACCGCAAAACGCTGGGCGAATATGGCGCTCGGTTAATGTCTGGAGATATCAGGCAAGCAGGCATGAATTTCAGCACAGATTTCATCCGTCATTTTCAGCAAGCAGGCATGATTGACCCGAACGTAGATCCTGAATCGCTTGGATATGTCATGACCGCATTGAAATACGGATTGGTGGAAATGACCACTGCTGAAATGCCGCCCGAAAAATTGACGTCTACCAGTGAACTTATCGGCGAGATGTTCCAAAGGGCGTTTGGTCGAGAAGACGGTGATCAAGCGACGGCGCAGGCGGCGCTAAAAGCATCTTTTGCTGCCGGACTTTCGCTGTTGGAACAACTTCAGGAATCGCAAAAACAGGCGTATGCCTGATGCGAAAACCACCAGCAGTATCGTTGTATAGGGGAAACCATCATGACAACTGCCATCATTCAAACGCAGGGACTTACCAAATCCTATCAAGGCGGCAAAAACAAATTCGCTTTGCAAAACCTTGATTTATCCGTTGAAGCTGGCGAAATCTTCGGCTATTTAGGGCCAAATGGGGCTGGCAAAACGACCACTATTAAACTACTTCTGGATTTAATACGTCCTGAAAGCGGAAAAGCTCAACTTTTCGGGCTGGATGTACGGGCAAACAGCCTTGACATTCGCAAACGCCTTGGCTACCTACCCGGTGACCTGAACTTATGGAAGAACCTAACAGGTCAGCAAGTTATTCGATATTTCTCGTCAGTTCGCGGAACGTCCGTTCCTGACTACACGAAAACTTTGATCCAGCGGTTGGAATTTGACCCGACTAAGAAAGTCCGTTCTTACTCAACCGGCAACCGCCGGAAGTTAGGACTCATTTTGGCCCTAATGCACCAACCAGAACTGCTGGTACTGGATGAGCCAACCAATGGTCTTGACCCACTGGTACAGCAAACTTTCATGGATTTGATGCGTGAAGCACAGAACAACGGTCAAACCGTCTTTCTTTCCTCGCACTTGCTCAACGAAGTGCAGGCAATTTGCGAACGCGCTGCGATTTTACGTGATGGGAAACTGCTTTCAGTGCAGCGCATCAGCGATCTTGCCAGCAGCGGCTTTAAGTACGTGAAATTAACGCTGCGTGACCCGCAGCCTGCGCTGATACTGGCAAATGTAGCTGGCGTGGAAGATGTGCAAGCAGCAGATAATGAGCTTAGTTTGCGCCTTACCGGTGACTTTGACCCGCTGCTGCGCGCTTTGACCGGTTACTACGTGGTCAATATGCATGTTCAGGAGCCTACGCTCGAAGAGATCTTCCTGAACTACTACGGCGACCGCCTGATCAATGGCAATGCTGCTAAAGATCGTGGCATTACGGAGGCAAATTAATATGCTGGCTTCAATCTTTGCAGAAACACTTCGTCGGGGCTGGAAGCCAGCATTGTTCTGGGGGCTTGGCATCGGTTCACTGGCATGGCTGCAGATCATCATCGTACAGGACACCACGATGATTACGGAAACCGCCAGATTGATGGAATCAGTGCCGCCATTCCTTCTGGAAATGTTCGGCGGCTCGTCGGATATTGAGTTTCTATCAACGCCGGATGGCTATCTAGCGCTGCAATTCTTCGGCTTTATCCTGATGGTGTTTGCCTTTTACGCGGTCGTGGCAGGGCTAAACGTAACCGCCAATGATGAAGATTCCGGAATAATGGATGTGTTCCTCAGTTTGCCGGTTGTTCGATGGCAGTTAGTGCTGGTCAAGGTGCTGGCTTATCTCCTGCTGGCGGCGCTGGTGGTCGGCATCACCTTTGCCGGGATGTTGATTGGCTTCGCAATGGTGCCCGATGTCGGATTTAACATTGAGCGTCAACTTCTAGCCGCATTGAACATTCTGCCGAGTATGGCTGTAGTGCTTACCTTCACAGCTATGACGGCGGCATTGATCAGGCGCAAAGGCACAGCCATTGCCATCGCCGCGGCTTTCGTCGTAGGAAGCTACGTGCTGGATATTTTTGGTAATTCTGCGCCGGGTACCGTTCTCGCCATGCTGCGTCAGCTTTCATTCTTCGCCTACTATGACAGCACTGGTGTTATTCAGAACGGACTTTCGCCAATAAACATTGTCGTATTGCTAGCTGTCTCAGCCATCTTTTCAGCCATAGCCATGTGGCGTTATCAACAGCGAGACATCGGCCTATAGTCATATTCAGCATTTGCTCATGCTGCGAGCGCACAGGTAAAATGACCTGTGCGCTCATTTTTGGATGATCTTATGCTCAAGTGCCTACGCCTGATAGTTATTTCCGCGCTTTGCGTGTTTCTAATCACATTGCCAGCTGCCGCCCGGCAGGCAGCTAACCCCGCGGATTGGATACCGGAAGATTTCGCCGGATTTATCCGTGTTGACATGGCGAACGCACAGGCGGCGCTCGAAGTTCTGAATATCGGGACGTTCGTCGCCAGCGTGCTACAACCGACACGGGTCGAATTTACCGGAGCGCAAACGTTTGACTCATTTTTCCCCTTGACCGCCCTCGATCTGGAAAACGCAAGTTTTGATGAGTTGGTCTCTGGCTGGTTAGGAAGCGAGATCATTGTTGCCTATCCTCAGTTAAGCCAGCAGTTTGTTTCACAACAACCCCTGCTCATTCTGCCAACTCGCGACTCTTTTCGCGCTGCGGGTGATCTTTCGTCTGCTATTCAAGGGCAGGATTTCCTTGAGCGGGAAACACATCTCGGGGCATCCATCTATCACGGCGATCAAGTCACTATCGCACTCACGCCCTCGGTAGTTTTAATCGGCCTTCCGCAGGATGTAGAGGCAGCACTTCTAACGGGCATGGGCGAAAACCCCGCCCTAACGGTTCAAAATACCTATCAAGCGATCGCAGCCGCATTACCTGAAAATCGCGCAGTTACAGCGTATCTTCACGGAGAAAGCGCCGCCAACGCGCTTAACTTTGTCATCAATGGCGGGCAAGGTGTAGGCGTGGTGGCTGCTATCGGCGATGCGCTGGGTGATACCGGTACGCTAGCAGCAGCAATGGCATCCGGCGGTATAGACGCTGTCGGCGTTTCCTTGAACCCGGTCACTCTGTTTAATGATTCACTGGAAGTCACCGCTGTCGCTCACTTTGCCGATTCTGTGAACGCTGCGAGCGAGTCACTTGATAGTGAGTTACTCAGTTTCGTGCCACGCAACGCAATGTTGGTTCAGTCTGGAAGCGATGGTCAAGAAGCCCTGCAATTTGCTTTGAACGCGCTCCCCCTTGCGAATTTTGCAGGTACAGCGCTCGGCAGCTTTCCTATCGCTCGGCCTGCGGCGGCACTCCAGGAATTGATTCCAACGCCAACGGCGACAGAAATTCACGATGTAATCGAGGATTTTAATTCCTTACTAGGCGAAACTGCTGAAATCAACCTGGAGTCGCTGTTACAGCAGTTCTCCGGCAGTTACGCCGCTGCATTATTGCCCCGACCGAATAACCCCTTGCCTGTTCTGAACTCTGATGCTGACGGGTTATTTATAGCCCGCGTTGAAGATGGTGAAGCCGCTGTTGAGCAGGTACGGGCGATTGTTGAAACCGTGACGCTGCAATCATTGGTCGAAAGAACCGCCAACGACCAGACAGTTTATGCCCTTGAAGATACGACCACCGGTCAATCACTTCTGGAATTGACGGCTGTTGACAATGTGCTGGTAGCAGGTACCGGTAACGCCGTAAATTTCGCCCTGCGCGCATTTGCCGGCGACAATCGCCTGATCGCTGAACCCCGCTGGCAGGTACTTGCAGATGACGGCACGCCACAGTGGTATTTTGATGTAGATGCCATTTATAACGTGGTTTCTCCTGTGGCGGGTGGCCCACAAACCGGGCCGGTCAATCAAGTTGCCATTCATCAAGTCGAACTGGATGAGCAGCTTGTTCGCTTTGTGCTTACTGCATCTCTCTCTCTGGCATAAGCTGCCTGCTAACCTGTGGTTTAAACCTGCATTCAGCGCATATTTCCATTTTAATTTTGCACAGCACGCCCTTCTCAGTGACGGTATTCACAGGATGTTCTTCGGAATACGTGTTGATTGTTGCACGCGCCGAAAATACGCTAAAATCTGTGATTACACCACGATCCGAAATGAGTGTGGTAACTGACCCGGTTCCGCTTTTATTCACGGAGGATATTGAAGAATGCTTCGAAAAATGCTCGTTGGTGCGGGTATGGCTGCACTGGTCATCGTACCGGGGCTGGCTGTATCAGCGCAGGATGAAATCACGTCAGTTTGTCTGGTAACAGACGTGGGCCGTATCAATGACGGCACTTTTAATCAGTATGCCTTTGAAGGTATGGTGCGTGCTGTCGAAGAGCTAGACCTTGATTCGACCTTTATCGAAACACAGGCACAGACCGATTACGCCGCGAACCTTGATACCTGCCTGACAGACGAATACGATATCGTCGTCACCGTTGGCTTCCTTATTGGTGACGCCACCCACGCTGCCGCCGCCGCCAATCCTGAAACGCTGTTCATTGGCGTTGACCAGTTCGTTGCCGAACCACTGCCAAATTATGTTGGTTTACAGTTCCGCGAAGATCAGGGTGGTTTCCTCGCTGGCGCGCTGGCAGCCCTGATGACCGAAAGCGGCACAGTAGCAGGCGTGTACGGTATTGATATTCCGCCCGTCGTCAAGTTCCGCAACGGTTATGAGCAGGGTGTCGCCTACATTAACGAACAGGACGGCACCGATGTTCAGGCTCTTGACGTGTATATTGACAGCTTTCTTGCCCCGGATCGTGGTGCGGCAGCAGCCGAACAGTTTATCGGTGAAGGCGCAGACGTGATCTTTGGCGCTGGCGGCCCCACTGGCTCTGGCGCAATTGCCTTTGCAGCAGGTGAAGGCGTTTACGTCATCGGCGTTGATCAGGACGAATATTTCACCACTTTTGGTGGCGGCGAAGCGCCGGGTGCTGAATTTTTGATTAGCAGCGCGGTAAAGCGTGTTGACAACGGCGTGTTCGATATGATTGCGGCAGCCGTAAATGGTGAAGCATTCCCCGAAGAAGGCATGTATGTGCTTTCGGTTGAGAATGATGGCGTTGGCTTTGCGCCTGCTCACGACTCGGATGTTCCTGAAGAAGTTACCGCCCGCATGGAAGAAATTCTGGCTGGTTTGATTGACGGCAGCATTGGAACCGGCGTAGACCCGGCCACAGGTGCGCTGTTGAGTGAAGCTGAAGCTACTCCTGAAGCAACCCCAGCTTCTTAGAGCGCATCGTCACGATAGAGAATCAAAACGGGTGGTCATAGATAGCGACCACCCGTTTTGTTTTAAGGTGCTGCAATCGCAATTACTTGGCAAACTCTACGGCGCGGCGTTCCCTGATCACCTGCACTTTAATCTGACCGGGATACTGCATCGTTTCCTCGATCTTCTTGGCGATCTCTTTTGAAAGCCGCACGGCCTGCAAATCATCAACTTCTTCAGGGCGAACGATTATTCGAACTTCGCGTCCAGCTTGTAACGCGTAGCTTTGATCCACGCCTTCGAAACTGTTGGCAATCTCTTCAAGTGTGCGTACACGCCGCACATACGATTCCAGGCTTTCGCGTCGCGCCCCGGGACGAGCGCCAGAAATCGCGTCCGAGGCTTCAACGATATACGATTCGACAAATTCCTGCTCAACTTCATGGTGATGGCTAGCGATTGCATTCACGACCTTAGGATGCACGCCGTAACGCTTGGCGAGATCTGCGCCAATCTGCGCATGTGTACCTTCGATTTCGTGGTCAACTGCTTTACCAAGATCATGCAGCAAACCACCCGCCTTGGCGATCATCACATCCGCGCCCAGTTCTGCGGCAATCATCCCTGCAATATGCGCGGTTTCAATTGAATGGGCATGCTGGTTTTGGCCGTAACTGGTGCGGAATTTCAACCGTCCCAACAGCTTAAGGATTTCAGGATGTAGGC
>CAZBPB010000013.1:14483-21821 GCA_964493565.1 uncultured Pleurocapsa sp.
CGCCTTCCTGACGAATGACCGTTTCAACTTCAGCACGGGCATCTTCAACCAGCTTCTCGATACGCGCGGGATGAATACGCCCATCAGTGACTAGCTTTGCCATTGCCCGTTTGGCAACTTCGCGGCGAACAGGGTCAAAGCTGCTTACTGTAATTGATTCCGGTGTATCGTCCACCACAACGTCAACGCCCGTTGCCAGTTCAAAGGCGCGGATATTACGACCATTGCGCCCGATAATACGGCCTTTCATCTCATCGCTGGGCAGCGAAATCACGCTGACTGCAATTTCTGATACATGCTCTGATGCTAACCGCTGCACTGCGAGCGAGATTACCTCACGGGCGCGATTATCAGCTTCTTCGCGTGCTTCTGCTTCCACCTGCCGGATGATGCGCGCCATATCATTGCGCGCCTCCTTCTCGGCGACGCCCATCAATTCAGCTTTCGCCTCATCCATAGTCATCTGGGCGATACGCTGAAGCTCGATAGCACGTTCTTCCTGCAGCTTATCCAGATCAGACTGCTGCTTATCCAGACGACTCTGGCGTTTATTCAAATTTTGCTCACGCTGCTCCATACGCTCATAGCGCTTGTCTAAATCTTCCCTACGGCGCTGTAAGCGCTCATCTTCTTTATCTAACTCGCGGCGGCGGCGTACTGCATTTTCATTGGCATCATCAGTGATGCTTTTGGCTTGCTGCTCAACTTCACGCTGCTTGCGCTGCGCGTCATCATTGGCAGTTGCCACAATCTGCCGGGCTTCTTCTTCTGCCGCCTTACGACGGCTTTCACCCTGCTGATTTTGTCTGTAAACATAAACACCTACGCCCACCGCTGCGCCCGCTATCAAACCGATCAGGGCGCCGATGATGAACTCCATAAATTTTTGCGGCGATTTCCCGGTGCTGAGGGCTGTCCGCTTCCTCCTTTCTAACACAACTACGGCAAGGTCTTACACTTCATCAGTCCAGTTGTTGTTTGCGCCTTCGCCTGTGGCATCTTCGCGAAAAAACGGCTCATCGCCAGCATCCATCTCATCAAACACCTGCCGGATCGCTTCGCGTGTCGTCGAAGATGAAAACCCTCGTCTCGCAAGCTGCGCGGTCAGCTTTTGCCGCGCTTCAGAACGACTCAAGCCACGCACACGGCGCATCTGTTTACGCACCGCCGCAACGGCAATTTCCGACTCGTCCTGAACATCCAGCACATCATCAATGATGGCTCTGGCAACGCCCTTCTGGCGAAGCTCATAACGCAGCGCCCGCGCGCTAATTGGCTTAGACGCATTGCGTTCCTTTACCCAAAATTCAGCAAAGGCGCGGTCATCCAGATATCCCATTGTGGTCAGACGTTCAATGGCTTCACTGATTACGGGCGCGGCAATTCCCTTACGCATAAGGTTCTGGCGAACCTCGAAAATGCTGCGGGGTCTCAGAGAGAGCAATCGTGCAGCCGCATCCACCGCACGCTGCGAAGCATCTTGAGCTTGTAAAGTGTCGATTTCCTCGTCACTTAACGCCTGACCTTTACGTAGGCGTAAGGCTTCATCAATGCTAACGCTGAGAGTAAATTCACCGTCAATGTAGATGTTGACGCGCTTTTTATTGCGCTTTTGGGTTTCAAGCCCGGTGATCACGCCCACATCTATCCCAATAAAACATCAGCAAGCTGCCTGTCTGGCACATGCTGGAAATTAAGACGTGGGGTTAAGTATCAAAACTAAGATGAATCCAAAAAAGAAACGACGCCCTTCATTCGCGGCGTACGCCGGGCACGCGATCTTCAAAAAACGATTCAGCAGTTTACTTGAGCCTAAACTGGAGACAGTACTCCACCAGATTCACCTGTGTTTCGCTTGTTCGCTTTCGCGACGCTGCTCTGCAGCAGCGCACCCAACCTTACGCAAAAGAAATCACTCCTTTGGATACCGCGAGTGACGTTTTTCTCTTCTCCGGGCGGCAAATTGACTAAAGTGAAGCACCGCCGTCGCCCACAATGTCTAAATTCCCAGGGTCAATTCCGTTGACCACAACTAATATTATGCACAAATTAGCGGTTTTTAACAACTAGTGTTTTTGTAACGCGTTTGCTAAGTCTTCTAGTTCCATCCGGCTTAGTTTCTGTAATTAGCGGGTTGTTCAGTGCTTGCACATCTACGATAATATCCGTTGGATTTACGCGAAATCAACGACGCATGGCTGAAAAAAAACGGGTATTAGTTACTGGCGGGGGTACTTTTCTGGGCGATGCAATTGCTGCTGCCCTACTTGCCGAAGGTGCAGAGGTTACTCTGTTAGTGCGCACTGGCGCAGAGGGCAAATTGGGTGGTCTGGCACAGCGTACCCGCTGGCAATCTGCCGATCTTTGGGAACCCTCCAGCCTTAAGGGACGCGCGCGCGGCATTCAGGTCGTGGTACATACTGTTGGCAGTATGACCGCAGACCCATCACGCGGGTTAACCTATCACTGGTTAAACTTTGTCTCTGCACGAAATGTCGCCAATATGTGTGTTTCTGGCGGTGTGCCGCACATGGTCATGATGAGCAGTACGCGCGCGCCCTGGATACCCGGTGACTATCTCAGAGCCAAATACGAAGCGGAGCAGTATCTCACGCGAATCGGTCTTAAAACGACCATCATTCGCGCGCCCATTGCTTATGTACGCGGCGAACCACGCAAACCACTCTATCGTCTGGTTTCGTTTTTTGGGAATATTCCGCCATTCTCATGGCTGGGGTTACGCCGTATCGCCCCACTACCGGTAGATGTAATCGCGCGCGGCGTCGCCCGCATCACCTTAAACCCACGCCAGGCCAAGCAGATCTATTACGCTTCCGATTTGCGTAAGCACAATACAGGCCGCGAAGTACGACGGGGAATCTCGCTCACCGCTCCGGAACTAATTGACCCGTCACATACCGCTGAGCCTATCGAATTGATTGACGAAGAAATCCCATTTGGCTGGACGCCCCCGAACGGAAGATAAACCCGTCTTTCAACAACATTTCACACCCGGTGACTGCCGCGCTGCATTCCGCTGTGAAATTTGCCATATGGTTGCTGTAACTTCAGAGGGTTTCACATCATTCGCCTGCGCGAAAATGAAAGGGCGCATGTTCTGCGCCCTTCAAATTTATTTCACGGCGTTGATCACAAATCAAATGAATCGCCCGACGTATCTTTCAGCATCAAATCGGTGCTATACGCGCTGTATGCACCTGCCACCGCTGCAACAGGTAGATCAATGTACAGGCCGCTCGCAGTATCTTCATCGCTCTCGTTGACATCACCTTGTGTGACCCGCAGCGACAAACGAACCTGCATAAAGCCGCCGGGTATCACCTCAAAATGGTGCTGCACCGGGCGATTTTCAACGCTTAAAGCCGAGATTTGCTCAGCTTCAGGAGAAGCATGAATAGTCGTAAGCTGCACGGAAACATGCAGTGGCAGCATCACAATATCTTCGTCGTCCGCCGCTTCAAAACCAACTACCACCTTTGCCGGCATAGTTGCTGCCAGTGGGTTTGGCGCTGCCAGGACAACACGCCGTTTCACAAAACGAGCTTCTATTTCGCGAGGCTCGCTTTCTTCGCGATCTTCAGGCGGCGTCATCAGGTCATATTCCAGTAGTTCAGCAACAGCTTGTTTACCGTTGTCGGTAAGGCGGTAAATCTGATCCCCATCCATTGCCATCAGGTTACGAGTCACCAGACGGCGGATAGCCTTACCAAACCCACGATCAGACAGCCCTGCGCCAGCAGTAATATCATCGGCGTGAACCGAAGCTGCGCCATTCGCGCCGAAATAACGCAGTATTTCAATTGCCTCAGGCGGCAAAGCCCGTATAGAAACCGGCAGTTCCATGATCTGTTGCTCCCTTACAGGGTGACAACGCGCGCCTCGCCAGATCGCGCTCCGATAGCGTTTCGTGTATCCACGATTAGCTTACTATGATCAACAATCTGCTGCCAATTAAACTTGCTGTGATCGGTCACAATGACCAGGCAATCCGCAGTCTCCAGCAGCGCCTCGTCATAGGCAACGCTGTTCATAAGCTGCGTATGCTCCAACCGCAGTTGAGGCACATAAGGATCGTGATACACAACATCAGCCCCGCGATTCTGCAATAAGCTGATCACGTCCAATGCCGGACTTTCACGCACATCATCAATATCTCGCTTATAAGCAGCGCCCAGCACCACAATGCGCGATCCCCGAATTGGCTTGCGATCATCGTTGAGTGCTTCCGCCACTTTCTCTACCACATAAAGCGGCATATTCGTGTTTATCTCACTGGCAAGCTCAATGAAACGCGCGTTGTAATTAAGCGTCTTAAGCTTCCAACTCAGGTAATGTGGGTCTACCGGAATACAGTGACCGCCCAGACCCGGCCCCGGGTAAAATGGCATAAACCCAAACGGCTTTGAAGAAGCCGCGCTAATCACTTCCCAAACATCAACACCTAATTTGTTGCACATCAAGGCCATTTCATTGACCAGGCCTATGTTGACGGCGCGGAAAGTATTTTCCAGCAGCTTAACCATTTCAGCCGCAGTCGGGCTGGAAACCGGCACCACCGTTTCAACGGCGCTGCTGTACAGCGCCGCGACCGTTTCTGAGCAGGCGGGCGTAACACCCCCAACAACTTTTGGGGTATTGCGAACGCCGTATTTTGCATTACCCGGATCAATACGCTCCGGAGAAAATGCGACAAAGATATTCTCACCCGGTTCAAAGCCCAGAGTGCGAAGTTTCGGCACAACAATCTCATCTGTAGTGCCGGGATAAGTGGTACTTTCCAGAACCACCAGCATGCCGTCATGGCAAATCTGCGCCACCGAGTCTACCGACTGAATCACGTATGACATATCCGGGTCTTTGGTCTTGCGCAGCGGCGTCGGCACACAAATGCTGACGGTATCTACATGAGCAAGATCAGCGTAATCAGTTGTTGCGCGCAGCTTGCCAGCAGCGACCAATTTTTGTACCTGGTCAGTGGGAATATCGGGGATGTAGCTCACCCCATTATTGATCGAGGCAACTTTATCAGGGGAAACATCTAAACCGACGACACGAAAGCCGTTTTCAGCAAATTCAACAGCCAGAGGCAGCCCGACATAACCAAGCCCAACGATGCCGACAATTGCCTCGCGGCTTGCCAGCTTGTCCAAAAGTGCTTGCTTGTGCGAAGAAGACATGAACGCCATTCTTTCATTGAAAGACAAACTGGCGTCATTATAGGCTTGCGTTACCCGGCGTTCAAGCAGTGGTTCAACTACGAAAAACGACAGCGCGCAGGCTTAAGCCTGCGCGCTGTCGTGGTGGGGGGAGAGGGAAAATATCGAAGTTAGGTTATAGGTTCGGGCTGGCAGGCACTGCTTGTGCGCCGCCCTCAAGGGAGCCGTCCGGAGACGGAATAAGCATATCGAAGCCGAAAGGCATTACGCCCTGCCCCAAAAGGTCACCAAAAGGCATGCCCTGGCCGCCAAAGTTGAAGTTACCGAAAGGCATCATCATACCCTGCGACATCGTCGCTTCAGGCTCGCCAAGGGTTACTTCAATCTGCAAACTTTCATCGCCGCGTGTCACCTCCAGTGTAACCACATCGCCCGGCTCATAGGCCGCAATACGATCCCGCAGCGTCCATTCCTCATTCACTGCTTCACTATTTACAGCAGTGACAATATCGCCAGCCTGAAGTCCAGCATCGGCAGCAGCAGAGCCTTCAACAACTTCCATCACCAGCGCACCTTCGGTAGCTGTAACATCGTTTTCAGCAGCCGTCTCTTCATCAAGCGGCAGGAATGAAAGACCTAGCCGACCGCCCTGCGTCGCGAAGGGTGCCATCTGGGAGAAGTTCTCGCGACCGTCACGACCGCCAAACTGGAACATCTGCGGCAGACCGCTCAAGGCGAACAGATCTACAACAGCGACTTCGATATCCTGAGATTCGCCATCACGTTCAACCGTCAAAGTCATGGTATCGCTGTTGAGTACCGAACGCAGCACTTCACGCAGATTTGAAGCATCGAAAGCTTCGCCGTTCACCGCGGTCACAACATCACCTGTACGCAGTCCCGCTTCGTACAGCGGCGAGTCTTCAGCTATTTCATTGACGGTGAGGGCGCCTGTTTCCTCATCATAACTAAACGGCAAACTGCCGGCGCGGTTGAACAACTGTCCAAAATCACCGCCCATCCCCTGGCTAAACTCAAATACTTGAGGCATACCATCCAGTGAAAGTAAGTCTGCGGTGGCAACTTCAAATTCATACGCCTCGCCATCGCGTTCAACCGCAAGGGTTATGGTGTCTGATTGGCTCAAGGTAGCAAACAGGTTGAGCAGATCCGGCCCTTCAAGCGATTCACCGTTTACAGCCGTCAGCACATCACCAGCGCGCAGACCTGCTTCGTACAGCGGCGAGTCTTCAGCAATGTCATTCACTATCCACTGGCTGGTGTCAGAATCATATGCAAAGTTCAAGCCGCCCAAATGAGCGAACATTTCTTCGAGACGGTCACCACGACTACCCCAACCGGGGCGGTTACCTGCATGATCCTGAGCGGGGGCCTCAGCAAGAGTTGCATCAAGTGTTTGCGCTTCGCCGTCACGCTCAATGGTTACTGAAACTGCATCGCCAACAGCAAGCGTGGCAACGGCTTCCGCTGCTTCAACAACGGTCGCCACATCGCTATCGCCGATGCGAACCAGAATATCTCCGGCTTCAATCCCTGCTGCTTCAGCGGGAGAGCCTTCCGCGACGGCAACGACTTCAACACCGTTGTCGCCGTCGGTCAAACGAACGCCAAGATAGGGATGTGCAGATTGGGTTTCCACCTGAGTATCGGGATTGTCTTGCGCCATCAGAACAACGCCAGAAGCGGTTGTTGAAATGGCCAGCGCGGCGACTGCGGCAGCACGCATCAATTGCTTACGTTGCCAGATCATCTTGTGATTCCTCCAGAATTGAACGCTGTACGATTCATTCGTACACGTATCACTAAATTAAGGGTCAATCGTAAAGGGCTTACAAAGGATTTGTAAATTTGCTGTAAATTGGTGTCCAACTTGCAGTGTGGAACCGTTAGAGGAAAGAGATTCATTTCAAGAGGATTCTGCGTTTAACGGGGCAAACCATCGTTCGCCCCGTTAAAGATAACCTACAACATTAGACGGATTATTCTCCGCCGCGCCCTTTCAGCCGCTTGGCAAGGTATCCGCCCAGTAAACTCGTCATCCATATGTCGCCAGCGCTGTCCTGCTCCGATTTATCGGGCATATCCCCCCAATCGGCGCGACGCCGCTGGCTAAGCCATAGCGCATAAGTATCTCGCGAAG
>CAZBPB010000014.1:0-758 GCA_964493565.1 uncultured Pleurocapsa sp.
AATTGCGTAATTTTTCACAATATATCGTGGGGACGATCCAAATGTCAAACAAGATTCCACCGGGGCCAAATGGTCATTGGCTGTCCGGCTCATTCAAAGCCTTTAATCAGCAGCGGCTTGCATTTCAGCGTGAGATGGTGGCATATGGCGGGGTGGCAGGGACGAAGTTCGGCCCGTATCCGGTGATCTTTGCCAATTCACCGGAAGCAATTCATCAAGTGCTGGTGACGGACGCCGCCAGCTATTACAAATCTGAGGTCACCAAAACGGTACTGCGGCCTGTACTTGGCAACGGCATTTTCATCAATGACGGCGAGTCCTGGAAGCGCCAGCGCCGCCTGACGCAGCCTGCGTTTCATCACAAACGCATTTCGGCTTACGCGGATGTAATGGTGAATTATGCCAGACAGGTCGGCGATCAACTGCATGAAGGCGGCACTGTGGATATGAACCACGCCATGACTGACCTGACTATGCGCGTGATCGCTAAGACCATGTTTGACGCTGATGTGAACGCCGATGCCCGGGAGATCGGTGATACCGTAACGGCTGTTTTGGACGTAGTCGGGGATCGCTTTTCACGTCTTTACAACATCCCTTTATGGCTCCCTATCCCCTCGAACCGTGCTTGGAAAAAGGCGATTGCTCGCCTCGATCAGTTGATTCAAGGATTTATTGATGAATGTCGCGCCTCTGACGAGGACAAAGGCGATCTGCTTTCGATGCTGCTGATGGCGCAGGATGAAGAAGGCACCGGC
>CAZBPB010000014.1:768-9086 GCA_964493565.1 uncultured Pleurocapsa sp.
TCCAGAGACTGAAGCCCGCGTGCACGAAGAATTAGATCGGGTACTCGGTGGTCGCTTGCCTGCGCTGCAAGACTTGCCCAACCTCCCTTATCTGGAAATGGTGGTGAAAGAGTCTATGCGGATGTACCCACCAGCATTTATCACCACTCGCGACGCGCACGAGGATTGTGAATTAGGCGGCTTTCCTGTGAAGAAGGGGCAAACGGTGGTGGTCAATATCTACGGGTCGCATATGAACCCGGAAATTTTCCCGAATCCTGATGTATTCGATCCTGAGCGCTTCAGCCCGGAAAATGAGAAGCTGATCCCGAAATATGCCTATCTGCCTTTTGGCGGCGGGCCGCGTGTTTGCATCGGTAATTCGTTTGCCATGATGGAAGCACGCTTGATTCTGGCGACGTTGGCGCAGCGCTTCCAATTTCGCGTGCTGCCCGGTCAGGTGATCACGCCGCAGACCAATTTCACGCTGCGGCCAAGCAGTATGCAGATGTGCGTAGAAGCGCGGATAACGCAGCCAGAGGCAACACTCGAATCGGTACTGGCATAGTGTTATCCTCTAGCTAAATCTTCTCACCGTGACAATGGCGGCGAGAAACTGGCTGACAAAACGGGGCAAACCTATAGCTTGCCCCGTTTTACTGAATGTATGGTATCAAAATTTCCCCTCAGGTTTGTGTATAACCGCCTACCTTTGCCGCGCATTTAGAGCAGTTGGCGTTTCCTGAGCGTAATGCACTGAGTCTGGTTTATTCTCCGCCATGCAATGGAGTTCAAAAATGTTGACGACAACAAAAACTTTATTAGAACGCGCAGCACCGGAAAGCCAGGGCATTACTTCATCCGCTGTCCTCAAATTTATCGAAGCGGTAGAACAGCAAGCACACGAATTTCACAGCTTCATGCTGCTGCGGCACGGCAAGGTAGTGGCTGAAGGTTGGTGGAAGCCATATGTGCCAGAACTGCCGCACATGTTGTTTTCGCTGAGCAAAAGTTTCACTTCAACAGCTGTAGGGCTGGCGGTAGAGGAAGGGCTGCTTTCCATAAATGACACGGTGTTATCGTTTTTCCCCGACGAAACCCCTGCTGAAGTGAATGAACATCTTGCGGCGATGCAGGTGCGGCATCTGCTTTCGATGTCTACCGGGCAGGTAGACGATACCATTACGCCAATGTTTGAAGAGCCACACGGTAATTTCACCGGAGCGTTCTTCAAGATACCGGTTTTGCATCAGCCGGGAACGCATTTTCTGTACAACACCGGCGCAACCTATATGCTTTCTGCAATTGTGCAAAAGCTAACCGGGCAGAAATTGATAGATTACCTTACGCCCCGCCTGTTTGAGCCGCTGGGCATCGAAGGCGCATTCTGGGAAGAATCGCCGCAGGGAATCAATATGGGCGGCTTCGGCTTAAATATAAAAACCGAAGATATCGCCCGTTTCGGCCAGCTTTATCTGCAAAAAGGGATGTGGGAAGGCCAGCAGCTTGTGCCGGAAGCGTGGGTGGAGGAAGCAACCTCTGCTCAGGTTTCTAATGGCGACGGCGGGGCAAGCGATTGGGCGCAAGGGTATGGCTACCAGTTCTGGCGCTGCCGTCATGATGGCTATCGTGGTGATGGCGCGTTCGGACAGTACTGCGTGGTGATACCCGAACAGGATATGGTGCTGGCGATTACCGGCGGCATGCCTGATATGCAGATACCTCTAAACATTGTGTGGGACGTATTGCTTCCGGCAATGGGTAAAAATGCGCTGCCGGTTGATGAAGATGCCCATAATGCCCTGCAAATTAAGCTAGCCAGTTTGAAGCTGGTAAAGGCAGAGGGAGCTTCCACGTCATCTACAGCCGTGAAAGTTTCCGGACGCGCATACCAGATGCAGGAAAATCCGTTGATGATAGAACGGATGAGCCTGAATTTTGGTCAGGGTGAATGCACTATCACTATCAAGAATGCATTTACTGAGGAGTCAATTTCCTGCGGCTATGGGGAGTGGGCAAAGGGCGTCTCATCCATGTTCAATGAGATTCCTACGCCTGATGTTCGCAAAATCGCTGTCAGCGGCGCATGGATGGACGAAAACTCATTTGCCGTGCTTGTGCGGCTGTATGAAACCCCATTTTTCATCAGAATGATATTTCGCTTTGCTGGAGATGAGTTGACGTTAGAATCGCGGATTAACGTTGGTTTTGTATCGCCGGAAACACTGGTAATGGTAGGGCGGGCAGAGTAGGAAGATAGCAAAATCGTCACCAGAAGGGCGGTTCGCGAACCGCCCCCAAAATAGGATCGCGGGTTAATTCAGCCTTTCAATGATCGTGCCAGTACCCATGCCGCCGCCGCAGCACATGGTTTGCAGTCCGAACCGTTTATCATGAGTCTCCAGCGCGTGAATCAGCGTCGTCATCAGCCGCGCACCACTTGCGCCCAATGGATGCCCGATGGCGATTGCCCCGCCGTGTATATTCACTTTCGCCATATCCGCGCCGATCTCGCGTTTCCACATACCGATCACGCTCGCGAATGCCTCATTGACCTCAAACAAATCAATCTGCTCCAGCGTCATTCCTGCTTTCCCCAGCGCCTTGCGAGTAGCTGAAATTGGCCCGGTCAGCATCAGGTGTGGATCGCTGCCGACAGTGACTGCAGAGACGATGCGCGCGCGTGGCTTCAACCCCAATTTAGCCGCCTTTTCAGGAGTAGTCAGTAATACTGCCGCCGCGCCATCGCTGATCTGACTGCTGTTGCCGGCAGTAGTCACGCCATCGGGAGAAAAAGCCGGCTGTAGAGTCGCCATCTTCTCAAGATTGGCGTTGGCGCGCACTCCTTGATCTTGCCTGACTTCAACCGGGTTATTCTCGTCGTCAACGCCAGTCAGCCTGAAAGTTTCGCGGTCAAGCCAGCCATTTGCCTGCGCCTGCGCTGCCTTCATGTGGCTGTTGTAGCCGATTTCGTCTACCTCGGCGCGGCTGACGTTCCATTTCTGCGCGATTTCGTCCGACGAGATGCCCTGCGGAACTAGGTTATAGGCATTCATCATGTCGGGAGTGAAGGGGTTGCCGTTGACGAGGCTGCTGCCCATCGGCACGCGCGACATATTTTCGACGCCGCCGGCAATAACGATATCAGCCTGCCCGCTGGCGATCATGGCAGCGGCGAGATGCACCGCCTGCTGGCTGCTGCCGCACTGAAAATCCAACGTGGTTGCTGGAACCTCAATCGGCAGCCCGGCATCTAATACCACGTTGCGCGCCAGATTGAAGGTTTGTTCGCTGACCTGTGAGACGCAGCCCATCAATACGTGGTCAATTTTTGAGGGTTCCAGATTCGCGCGCGCCAGCAGCTCGCACAACGCCGCCGATCCCAATTTGACCGGATGCGTGGCGCGAAACATGCCATTTCTTCTGCCAACAGGCGTGCGTACAGCATCAATAATCACCACTTCAGACATAAAAAGTTTCCTTTCTAAGCAACATTTGTATGAGTCTATTGTGGCATGAATTTTCTGAGGAGCGAAATAAAAAGAGGCGCAGTTGGCTGCACCCCTTCGCATTCTGCTTAGGCTTGCTCGCTTGCCAGCAGTTCGCGCTTGCGCTCAATCCCCCACTTGTAGCCGCGCAGTTCGCCAGAACTGCCGATCACGCGATGACAGGGGATGATCAGCGCCAGCTTATTGCTTCCACACGCTGCTGCAACCGCGCGCGCCGCTGTGGGTTCGCCTATCGCGCTGGCAATCTCGCCGTAAGTACGTGTTTCGCCGCGTGGGATTTTGCTCAATGCCTGCCACACTTTCCATTGAAAAGCAGTCGCCTGAACATCCCATGTTAAATCTGGCAGCGGTGAACCCCTATCTATATGTTCGACGACCGCCTGTGCCAGTGAGGTTAGCGCATCATCGTGCGCAATGTGTGCATCTGCATACTCGCGGTTCAGGGCTGCGGCTGCCGATAACGCGTCATCATACAGCCCGACGGCACACACGCCGCGTCCTGTGAGTGCGATCAGCAGTGAACCGTAGCGCGTAGGATGTACTGCGTAATGAATATGAAGACCTGCCGCCTTTTGGCGATACTGGGAAGGCGTCATTCCCAATTGCTGCGCGGCTTTCTCATAGATGCGGCTGGGAGAGCCATATCCTGCTTCATAAATAGCATCTGTCACGCTGCTGCCTTCACGCAGCATATGTTTGAAGTGATCTAAGCGGCAAGCTTCGGCATACTGGCGTGGGCTGATGCCCAATACGTGACGGAAAATTTCTTGTAAATGTTGTGGCGTGAAATGAAATTTCTGACCTAGCGCTTCAAGCACTATGTCGGCGTTGTTTCCCGCATGTTCATCGAGATAATCACAAACGGACTGCACTAACGCCACACGTGGATCGGCCAATTTTGCTAAACGTGGCTGGCAGCGTTTGCACGCTCTATATCCGGCGGCTTCTGCTGCTGCGGGTAGGGCGAAAAACTCAACATTCTCGCGTCTAGGCTGGCGTGAATTGCATGATGGACGGCAGTACACATGTGTGGTGCGAACGGCGTATACAAATTCACCATCTGCGGCTTTGTCGCGGCTTTGTATTGCATGCCATTGTTGATCCAGAGATTGCATCATCAACATCTTCCATCTCTAATAGCTTATCTTAAACCATTATAGAGGGGATAGGGCAAGCGCTCTATCCGATTTCTCGGCTGCAATTGGATTTCGCCAGAAAGGCGAAGGTTGCCGTTCGCAGCATGGTCTTCAAATATGATGACTTTGCAGATGGAAGCGGATACATACTCCGCGTTTTAATTTGCGTTGTTTGCGTCATAATGGGTCAGCTCGACCATGTTTGATGAGGCGGCGCGTGCTTGAGTAGCCCTGTAGATATTCGTTCAATGCTAGATAGCGACTGGATTGCGGTTTGCGAGATCTACGACGAAGGCATTGCAACCGGTGTGGCGACTTTTGAAACCGTTGTTCCGGAATGGGATCGTTGGGATGCGGCGCATGTGCGTAAGCCAAGACTAGTCGCTGAAACCGACGGATTAGTAAGCGCATGGGCGGTGTTAAGTCCTGTCTCTGCGCGGGCAGTTTATCAAGGCGTAGCTGAGGTCACAATTTACGTCGCTGCTACGGCGCGTCGGCAGGGTATTGGTAAATTATTGCTTGAAAGGTTGATTGCAGAGTCTGAAGAGGCTGGTTTCTGGACTCTGCAATCAGTGATTTTTTTCGCGAACAGCGCTAGCATCAACCTGCATCAAGCCTGTGGTTTTCGGGTAGTTGGCAAACGCGAACGCATCGGACAGCTTCATGGGGTCTGGCATGATACGGTATTGATGGAACGGCGCAGTCAGGTTGTTGGCCGATAAGGGGTGTAGCTTAATCCCGAATGATTACTTTTTAGCGGGACAAGGAGTTCGGCATGGCTGAAACAACTTATTCAGTAGAGCGCGATCTCGAAGAAGCCAAAGCAATGGTGAACAGCCTTGAGCGTTACGTTCGAGGCAACGATCTTTACGGGCGCGCGGGCAGTGGAGGCATATTCTCAATGACGCAAATGCCAAGTCTGACGCTGGGAGCGTTATTGATGCGGCTGCGAAGGCTGGATGCCCTGCGCGACACGCTTACCCCCACGCAGCAAACTCAGCTAGATCAGCTTATTGCAGCCAATGACACGACGCGAACTGAATGGCGCGAGCATTACCAGTCCAAACTGGAGCGTGAGGCAGTTTCGCGGCTAAAAGCAATGTCTACCTTTTTTGAGGAACTGCGTGAAAACTCTAAATTAGCATCCTCAAGTTACCAGCCTGAAGCGCTGCGACGTACGATCGCGCAGGTATTGCATGATGAAATGCAGGCAGAAGGACTATCTGTAGACAAAATCAATGGCGAAATGGCTGCAGTGGACAGCCGTTTGCGCCGGTGGTTTGAAAAAGGCCCATTTATCTGGTCAAAGGTGCTTGAACCAGTATATCCGGCAGATCCGTACAGGTGGCTGTATGTGCAGCCAAGGATAATTTAAGAAGCACCGCAGTTCGTGCGTGGTAATAGGCGGAACCTGTCCTATGCCTGCTGCTTATTTCTGGACAGTAGCCTCGCGTTGGAAGCGTACGGCATTGCCATCCTGATCATTCGCGACGATATAGCCTTCGCCCGTTTCCTGCACCGCTCCAGCGGATTGAAGGCGTTCGGAAAGCGCGCCAAAACCGGCATCGTCCGGCACCACCACACTGTACTCGATCAGTCCAATAGCACCGGGCGGGGGAGGCAATTTTCCAGCCCAAACATTGAGACCAATGTGGTGATGATAGCCCCCGGCAGCCACGAATAACGCGCCAGGATAGCCGCGTACCATCACATCAAATCCGGCAGCGGTTGAATAAAACGCTTCGGCGTTCGCTAGATCGCTTACGTGTAAATGCACGTGACCGATGTCAGTTTCCGGCGCGATGCCCGCCCAGCGGCGATCATCAGCATCATCCAGCAGTGCCTCAACATTTAGTGGCAGGGTATCCATGCGTACACGTATATTGCCGTTGCCAAACTGCCATTCCTCACGCGGTCTATCGCGGTACAGCTCAAGCCCGTTGTTGTCAGGGTCGGGCAGATACAGCGCTTCACTCACCAGATGATCGCTAAAGCCCTGAAACGGCACTTCATGCATCACCAATCGCCGGAAAAGGTTGGCAAGGTCTACCCGTGAGGGCAAACGAATGGCAACATGATACAGACCGGTAGTACGCGGTGGTTTTGCTGGCGCATCCGGGCTTTCAGTTAGTTTTAGATGGATGGTTTCACCATCAGCAGAAAGATAGGCGGTGTCGCCTTCGCGCCGCAGTTCGTGAAAGCCAACGCTATCAGCATAAAACGCGAGTGATGTTGGGAGATGACGCACCTGTAGGTGGGCATAACCGATATGGGTTGCGTCCGGTAAACGAGCCAGATTATTCATAGGGTTTTCCTGGTTGAGCGGGATTTCTCGCTGAATATGCGCCTGATCTCCGCAAATTTGGAATTAAAATATACTAATATAGACGCGTCGTAACTGATGAACTATACAGTTAGAACTAGAGTAAATTCATTCGCCTTTCTGGTACGATGATCGAGCATCCTCATGACCAACAACATCAGCAGCGGCCAACTGCATCACACCATCATCAAGTTCATCATCGAAAATGGCTATGCCCCGGATAAAGATGAACTTGCTGATTTGCTAGAAACATCGCCTGAAGAAACAGAAATCGCTTTGCGAGACCTTGCCGACTATCATGGCGTGGTGCTGCACCCGAACAGCAGCAAAATCTGGGTAATTCATCCGTTTTCGCTGGCGCCGACCAGTTTTGTAGTGCGTGCCGGGGAAAAACACTGGTGGGGTAATTGCGCGTGGTGTTCGCTGGGGGTAGCTGTTTTGCTTAATCGCGATCTGACCATTACTACCGCGTTAGGTGCGGATGGCAAACAGGTACAAATACATATTCAGGATGGGCGGCTTGTTGAAGACCAGTTCGTCGTGCATTTTCCCATCCCTATGGTCAATGCATGGGATAATGTGATCTACACATGCAGTACCATGCTGATCTTTGAGGACGAGGCATCCGTTGACCGTTGGAGTGCGCAGCATCGTATCCCTAAAGGTGATGTACAGCCGATCCAGAAGGTCTGGGATTTTTCAAAGATATGGTATGGCAATCACCTTAATCCGGACTGGCATAAGTGGACGACAGCTGAGGCTGACCAGATTTTCCAGCGGTTTGAGCTAACCCATAATATTTGGAAACTTCCGGTTACCGAGTCGCGATTTTAGTTACATCGCGGTTAACCCGCCGTCAATTGCCAGCGCTTGACCGGTGATAAACGAGGCTTTATCTGAGCACAGCCATATGACCGCTTCAGCCGTTTCTTCCGGTGTGCCCAATCGGCGCAGCGGATTTCCGCGCACTGCTTCGGTCAGCTCCGGCGCAGCTTCCAACATTGAAGTTACCATCGGGGTATCTGTAAAGCCGGGGCATACCGCGTTCACCCGGATCGTATTCCGGGCGTATTCAAGAGCTGCCGTTTTCGTTAATCCGATTACGCCGTGTTTACTGGCGCTGTAAGCCGATGCCCCCCGGAAGCCAACCAGTCCGGCAACTGAAGCCATGTTGACAATTGCCCCGCCACCGCTAGCCTGCATCGCCTGAACCTCAGAACACATACTCAGCCATACCCCTTTGAGATTCACCGCCAGTACATCATCCCATTCTTCCTCGGTTTTCTGATGAAGCATACCCAACAAACCGCCAATTCCGGCGTTGTTAAAGGCAAAGTCTAACCGTCCAAATATTTGCACGGTTTTCGCGAC
>CAZBPB010000014.1:9096-12803 GCA_964493565.1 uncultured Pleurocapsa sp.
TCAACATCAAGACGGCGGGAAACATCGCAAAGGATGGGAATCGCTTTGCCGCCAGAATCAACAATCATTGCGGTGGTTTCTTTCGCGCCCATGTCGTAGATATCAGAGATCGCAACTGCCGCGCCTTCGCGGGAAAAGGCCAGCGCCGTTGCTCTACCGATGCCAGAGGCAGCACCCGTTACCAGCGCAACCTTTTCAGAAAATAGAGGCATAATAAACCTTTCATCTATAGTCATAATTCCAACCGAGTATATAAAGAAATTCTAGCGAATATTCATCATCGCAAATATTGACTCTGGAATTGCCAAAAGTTTCGATTATTATTATCTTGCAATGTGGTCAGAGTGGGGCGTTTTGGCCTCAACCACATGGGTGTTGTGGTTGGACACCTTATAAGCCAAAAGAAGACATCGCGGTAGACGCCGTTGGTTCTAAATTAGGAACCTGCAGCTTCGTAGTGACGTTTTCCAGGAATACCTTCTAGACTTCCTCGAAATTTTGGAATTCTGTGTACTTCAAGGCTAAAGCAAACCACAAATTCCTCGGAGGAATAGGTAAAAATGGCACGCACACAAGGTACGGTGAAGTGGTTTAACGGTGAAAAGGGCTATGGCTTCATTACCCCTGAAGAAGGCCCCGATCTGTTCGTTCATTACACCGAAATCCAGGGCTCAGGCTATCGCTCTTTGAACGAAGGTGACAAGGTTGAATTTGTGATCACCGACGGCAAGAAGGGTAAGCAGGCCAGCGCTGTTACCGTCGTCAATCGCTAAGCTTTGCGCTGAACGAAAAAAACCCGCCTCCAATCGGAGGCGGGTTTTTGATTCCTGCATGCCAAACCGCTGTTTTTTAGCAGCCTGGTGGGTGTTTTCGGGGAGAGATATAAACCTCAAACTAGAACTGAACTCTGCGCTAACAAAAGATCGCCAATACACTGTTTGTATTGGCGATCTTTTCGAGATGATTATTGCGCGGTCGCCGCCTGGCTTTGCCTTTGGCAGCAGATCTTTGAGCCGCCCCGCTTGATATCGCTCACGGTATCGCGGTAGTGCTGCTGCCGGTTTTCAATCCGATCTTTATGCAGCTCCAGGGACATAGGTACTGCCGATCACAAAGGTCATCAAAACAAAAACTGCTGATAACCCTGCGGCGCCTACTGCTAGACGACTCTTCCAAACACCACTTGTAACGGGTAGCCAGTAAAAGAACAGGCAGAAACCCAGAGGCGCCAATCCCCCCAGATAGTGAATGTATAGTTGTAGAGGCCCAAGACCTTGATCGAGCAGCTTGATGCCCATCAGTACCTGAATGATTAAGATCACTTGAAAGAGGATCAGGCTGCCCTGTGCAAGTGCTGTAAATTGTTGCTGTTTCCAGGCTGCCCAGCCCGTCCCGATCAGGGCTACTATTGAGCCGAGCAAAACCAATGCACCCATCATCATGTGGATATTGGGTGTTAAAACGATTGAATCGATCACTGCTTACCACCTTTAGATTTACTATATTGAAATGGGTAGAGACCATAACGTCTCTAACATGAACTGAAACAGTATGCCAAAGGTTTATTGCAAAGAATTAGCAATAATATGACGATTTGATGACAATTTTTTGAGAGGTATCTGGATGACCCGGCGAATTTTGGTTGTGGATGATGAATCATCAGTGTTGAAAACTATCCGCGCTTATTTGGAGCAGGACGGTTTCGCCGTAGCAACCGCAGCAGATAGTCAGGCGGCGCTAGAGCTGGCACGAACATTTCAACCCGATCTTATCATTCTGGATGTGATGCTTCCGGGGATGGATGGTTTTAGCGTGCTGCGTGAGATACGGCGAGAGTCCGAAGTTTATGTGCTGATGTTAACCGCAAGGGCTGGAGAGGTTGATCGCGTAGTGGGGCTGGAATTAGGCGCAGATGATTACCTGACTAAACCCTTCAGCCCGCGCGAGCTGGTAGCCAGAGCCAAAGCGATTCTGCGCCGTGGTCGCAATCAAAATGGTAATGACCCCGTGTTATCTTTTCATCAACTGCGTATTGATCCCGAAGCGCGGCGGGTGTGGAAGAATGAAAGCGAAATTGAACTCACGCCGATTGAATATGACTTGCTTTATACCCTGGCGCGTCACCAAAAACGCGTATTGAGCCGTCAGCAGCTCATTGAATATGTTTGGGGCTATGATTATTTTGGTGACGACCGCGTCATTGACGTTCACATCCGGCGACTCCGTATCAAAATAGAAGATAACCCTCAGGAACCTATCTATATCGCCACCGTGCGTGGCGCGGGATACCGTTTTGACGGCGGGACTGTTTAAACATATGAAAACGTCGTTGGCTTTTTATCGCCACATCGAATGGCTTTACCTCTTATCGTATGTCATCATCCTTGTGGCTGAGATGCTGATATTATGGCTGATCAGTGGCACACCCGAGGCGAACGTCCTACGATACCTTATTTTCTTCGGTATGGTTCTAATCAGCCTACTGCTGGTTCGACAGCGAATTATCAAGCCCATTCAGCAAATGACGCAGGCAAGCACGCACATCGCCGATGGCAATTACAAGAGCCGGCTGCCTGAATACGGCATCATCGAACTGAATCAAATGGCGCAGGCATTTAATCAGATGGCAAGTCATCTGGAGAATATTGAAACGCAGCGCGTAGCCCTCATTGGAAATGTTGCTCATGAATTGCGAACACCCTTGAGCAACATTCGCATCACGCTAGAGGGTCTGATTGATGAGATCTTTCCCCCCGATACTGAAACCTTTCTCGATATTCAGCATGAAGTCAGTCGTCTGCAGCGATTGGTGTACCAGCTTGAACGGCTATCTCAAGCGGAATCGGGGCAAATTCCGCTGAACAAGCAGTGGATTAACTATGCACAACTGATACAAACAGTCTGCGAACGCCTAAGGGTACAGTACGATAGTAAAGGCGTCGAACTGGTGCATGAGGTTAGCCCCGAATTACCGTTAATTCAGATTGATCCCGATCATATCACCCAGGTTCTCACTAATCTGCTCGGCAATGCTCTGCAATATACATCAACCGGTGGACGGGTCACGGTAAAAGCCCGCTCCGATGGCAAGCGACTCGTAACCAGTGTTTGTGATACGGGTATCGGATTGCAACCTGATGAATTAACACAGATATTTGAACGCTTTTATCGCGTTGATAAGTCACGCGCTCGCAGCAGCGGCGGCAATGGCATCGGGCTAACCATCACCCGCCATTTACTTCTGGCGCATCAGGGAACAATCCATGCGGAAAGTGAGGGTTTAGGACGTGGCTCTACGTTCACGTTCACCCTGCCTTTGTCGTCTAATAATGAAGCAGTTCAACTCCCGAAATAATGACTTGCGCTGGCTGAGGACGAAACCGATTATTCGTCCTCAGCCAGCGGTGCAACGTCCTCAAACCAAACAGGGTTGATCATGCCTTCATTTGAAGCCCGTTTTTGGATGGTAGACTTGCCACGACCTCCGGCGTCGCTTTACGAACAGGCGCAGTTTATCCGGCGAAAGTGGCTGTCGGCGCAGTTTGCTCGGAGAGACTGCCCGCTGGTGCTGGCGGTTCACTCAGATCGCTTCGCGTAGCCGCCGGTGTAACAATAAGGGTGGCTTGAGGCTGTACAGTCGCAGTTGGAGTGCGAGAACGCGCCAGTGCGGTGGCTGTAGACGCGAAGTTGTTGGTTGCAGTAGGTGT
>CAZBPB010000014.1:12813-16716 GCA_964493565.1 uncultured Pleurocapsa sp.
GGTGTAGCCGGGACGGGCGTATTGGTCACTGTAGGCGGCAGCGGCGCGGCAGTATCTACCGCGAGATTGTCCGGGCTAAAATTGGGGCTGCATTCCAAACCAGCGCGCTCCACCCAACCGTGTACATCCCCCACCAGTTCGGCACGCAGCCATGTACCCGAAGAATCGCGTGCGCTCACGATGATTTGCTGACCAGTGGGTACGGTAGCGATCACGTTGGCGGTTGTTCCCGGCGCATCATATACCAGCGTTTGTGCAGAAGGTAGACATATCGGGCTAACGGTTTGTACGGTGAGCAGGTTTTGCACCGTCTCTCCAGAGGCGTCAGTTGCCATCAGTTGCAGCGTCAGGTTCGGGTTAGTGATGGTGGCAGTAAAAGTCTGCTCGCCCTGTGAAGGTAAATCTATAGGTCCAAATACATCGTCACTGGCGACCAATCGAACGCTGGTGGCGTTAGGCACACTCCAGCTTACTGTAATTGGCTGCTCCACATACAGCATTAACGGCTGTGGCGCCACTAGAAAACTAGTGATGTTAAAAGGTGCATCCACGAATACCATTGCCGTTGCAACGGCCGTGCTGCTGTCATTTGCAGCTATTAACACAACGTTGACAGCGCCTTCCAGCCCGCCAGTATTGATAGATGCAGAAGTTTGCCCATCAAAAATGCCAGCGGGCGTACCATTCAATTGAATCTCGAAGTTATTAGCATTGCGCGCCGACCAGCTTAGCTGCAAGGGCTGTCCCTGTTCCACCAACGGCGGGGCGTTAAAGCCTTGAATTTCAGGGGTTGGTGTGGGCGTAAACAGTATCAGCAGCAGTGCTGCCGCCAGAGCGACTATTGCGACTACGCCACCAACAATGGCGAACAGTCCCCAGCGGGGCAGCGTTGGCTGATCGGTTACGTATGCGCGGGTAGAGACAAGGAAACCGGATGGATCGCCAGAACGCACCAGCAGATCGAATGGATAGCGCCGGGCTTCTCCAGTTAGCCGGGATCGCTTTGGCGCCGCCTGTCCCGAAATAACGGTGCGCTGGCCCGGGGCGAGGACAATCTGCGAGGTTGGCAGTGTGAATTTCAAGTTGCTGCTATTTCCATTTGCACCCAGATCGCGGGCGGATAAGCTTAAAGGCAAAGCCCCGCTGCCTTGATTGTGGAGATGTAAGCGGAACGGCTGACCGCTGCGGATCTGCCGGTTTTCCAGCGCCATGCCAAAGCCGCTGTAGGCCAGAATATGCAGCGGCACCTCTGTGCTGATCTGATGAGCTAGCTGGTTCTTGGGGCGTACCAGTACGCGTACCGCATACTCGCCCGGGATACTTTCAGGGCGGCGCAGCGGCTTAAAGCTGATCATCGCATCTTCGGTTTCACCGGGGCGTACTTCCATCTCAGGCCGGTCAATGCGCACCCAGTCTTTAGGAACCCCGCTAATTTCAACCACATAGCGCTGAGTTTCTTCACCTTGATTAATCACCAGTACACGCGCAGAGGTATGCGCGCCGGGAGAAATTGCGATTTCTGGCGATTCGACCGTGATGCTGAAGCGTGCTTCGACCGCTTCGATATGGCGGGTTTGTTCTTCGGGAACATCAACCGGACGGGTGGGGTTTTCGTCCATGTCATGATACAGCAGGATCAGCTCACCGATCAGGATTTCTTCGCCACCGTGTAAGACCCGGGGTTCATCGTGATTCAGGCGCGCACCATCCACAAACGTACCGTTGGCAGAATCCAGATCGGTTACCACTGTTTCCCCGCCACGCCGCGAGAAACTCATGTGATACCGCGAGATGGTATCAGTCTCCAGCGGGATTGTATTACCCGGCGACCTGCCAATGGATATGTTGTCGTCGTTCAGCGGAAACGATTTGATAATGCCATCGGGAAAGAATACGTCCAAGCGGCCGTAAGCCATGCCCTGCTCCGACATGCCAAGTACTATGCGCAACTGCTGATTTTAGCCTGAAGCAGGGTTGATTGGCAAAGACGGCGGTTAGACGTTGGAAATCTAAAGACTCACCACCTCCCCGTTCGCTTGTATTGAGCGGTGACGAGACTATTTTTTACAGGATTTATGTGGCTACATTGCGTCAATTTGCTGCACTGCGCGCTCAACGCTTTCTTTGGGGCTAACGCCGATTTGAACGTCAGCCAACTTTCCATCTTTGTCAATCACGAAATGTGAGCGAATCACGCCAATATAATTGTGACCGAAAAGGGTTTTCTCGCCCCATGCGCCCCATTCCTCGATCACCTTATGTTCAGGATCGCACAGCAGATCGTAAGGTAAGCCCTCTTTGAGCTTCCATTTAAGCTGATCTTTCGGCGTATCCGGGCTAAGGCCAAGTACCACCGCATTATGCGTTTCAAGTTTGGGAAATTCGTCGCGAAAGCCGCAGGCTTGCGTAGTGCAGCCTTCAGTATTGGCTGCCGGGTACAGAAATAGCACCACCTTTTTGCCGCGATAGTCGCTTAACTTAACTTTCTTCCCATCCTGATTTTTCAATTCAAAATCGGGCGCAGCATCGCCAACCTTAAGCATCAAATTCACTCCGTTTAAGCAGGACTATTGCTCTGAAGCATACCGTACATTTCTGAGAGACGCTTTAGACGTGTGGTATCCTTACCGCCATCATGACCGAACGCCAATTTCCCCCTCTGGTCGCGTTTTGCGCCGCCCTCATTTTACTGCTGTTCGCTTATTTGCCCACATTGCAGACGATCCCCAATGGCTCAGATCATCTGTTCATGATTGATGTAGGTGAAACACAGGTGGCCTTAAATGTGTGGGGAACACTGCATGCCACCGGCTACCCGCATTACGTGATTTTAGGCAGCGCGCTCGTGACCGTCTTGAAAGCATTCGGCATAGGCGCGGCGGCAGCACCGGCGGTGGTTTCGCTGATCTGGGGCGTGCTGGCGCTGGGATTAGTTTTCTTGCTGGCATTCAATATTTCGGGCAGAGCATGGTTGGCGGCGCTGCTGATACTTGTTTATGGGCTGACCCGGTTTATCTGGATGCATCAGGTCATCGCAGAAATTTACTCGTTTGGCCTGTTATTGCTGCTAGGGCTTTTATGGATCGCGCTCGGCCTTCGCGGGCATGGTCGCGCCCGGCTATATACGCTGGCGCTGCTGGGTGGAGTGGCAGTTGCGCACCATCGGGCGCTGGCACTCTCGATTCCGGCTTTGTTATTTGCCATGTGGCCTGTGCTGCATGCACAGCGGCGGTCACTGCCCAAAGTGATGATCATTTGCCTGCTGCTAGGGCTAATCGGATTTATCCCCTACGCCTACCTACCATTGCGGGAAAGCTCAGGTGCGGGATGGGTATATGGTGCGCCAGATACCCTCAGCGGTCTGCTGGATCAGTTTATGGGACGAGAAGCAGATCGCTTCATTGGTGCGCCGGAAACGATACAGGCATTAGGCGCGAATATCGCCAGAGTGACCGGCACGGTCATCGAAGATTTGTCTTTGCCCGCCGTGATGATTGGTGTCTCCGGCCTTGCTTTCGGGGTTGTGCGCAGCGTCACACGGCACGCAGCGGCAACCTTCGCCATACTCGGCATCAGCGCCTATCTTTTTCACTGTGTGATGTATAGCGATCTGCTGGTGGCGCTGCTGCTGATGATTTCGCTTTCGTTAGCTTTTGGCTGGCTGTTCGCGGCGTTGGAATTGATACGCTTGCTTGAACGATACGCTTCGAAACAGAATAAATTACTCGCGCCTTTAGCGATTATCGTGTTGGCAGCGGTTTATGGGCTAACACAGGTGGTGCTGAATCAGAATTTTATTGCCAGCCTGACTGGCAACCGCGCCGGATTGGATACGATTGCTTTGTTTGAGACTGCGCCACCGAATGCAACTGTAATGATCGCATGGGGGCCGCGCCATTTTGC
>CAZBPB010000014.1:16726-21821 GCA_964493565.1 uncultured Pleurocapsa sp.
ACGCCCTGATCTGGTACTGGTTGATCATAAGGCCAATTACCGTACGATTTTGGAAAGCGGTGAATTGATCACCCCTGATTATTCGTTCTACAATCAGCCGCTAGCATGGTGGGAGGATCGTATTGGCGCCCCGGTCTACCTTTCTTCACCTACAGCGGGATGGGTGCGAATTTCCTTACAGCCGGATATCACCGGCGCGCCAGCCTCAGGCATTACCTCTGAAGCCAGTGTTCAGTGTGAGGATGAAGGCCTTGTCCTATCAGTGAATTGGATTTCAGAAACCGCGCCAGCGCGAGATTTGAGTGTTTTTGTACATGTACTGGATGCGGATGGTAGCTTGATCGGGCAGGGCGATCAGTTTGCGCCGGTATATGGCCTGCGACCTTTGACGTCGTGGTTAGCAGGTGAGCAGATTGAAGATTCTTATTCTGTTAACCTGCCGCCTGAATTGGCGACGCTTGTTCGCTATGGTTTGTACACGCAAAACCCTGACGGCAGTTTCATCAACGTCCTTGAAAACGAACTGCCGGTGCGGTGTCTGTCATGAAATTTGATCAGGGTATGGCTTTATGAGACGCTGGCTGCCGCTGATTGATCTGCTTTACATCCTTGCTCTGATGCTGTTTGTGCTGGCAGGTGTGGCGAGTGTGCCTTTTCATGGCGACGAAGCCATGCAGATTTATATGAGCCGCGATTTTGAAGCAGCGTTTGTGGATGGTGACTTTGCCGCGCTCACGCAGGGGCCGCCCTATTTCACCGATGATGACAACCAGCTTCGTATCCTGAATGGCACGGTACACCGCTATCTAGTTGGCGCTGCCAGAAATTTGCTCGGCATCGGGCGTGATCAGTTGATGCCGCGCCCCGGTTGGGATTGGGGACTGGACTACGATTTCAATGTTGAGACCGGTCACATGCCTTCAGAGCCGCTGCTGCTGGCGGGACGCTACACCTCGGCTCTGCTGCTGGCGCTAAGCGTGCCGGTGATGTTCGGCATCGGCTGGCAAGTCGGTGGACGCCCGACGGCATATCTGGCAGCAGGATTATTTGCTCTACATCCTGTAATTCTATTGAATGGACGCCGGGCAGTGCAAGAAGGCGCGATGCTATTTTTCGGCCTGTTATCGGTGTTAACCGGCGTGGTGCTGGCGGGAAGGCGAGCGCGAGAGGCTTCAAGCTGGTATTTGTGGCCGGCACTGATTGCTTCTTGCATCATGGCGCTAGTAAGCAAGCATTCGGCGCTGCCCTTCGTGGCAGGCGCATTAGGCTGGGTCTTCGTCGCCGGGTGTGTGCGTTTCAAGCCGCGTCGCATGCTGGCTCTGGTTGCGGCACTTGTCGGCACAATAGTCGTTGTGGGAATTGGCTTCGTTGCGCTCTCACCTGCGTTGTGGGACGATCCACCGGCGCGGATAAGCGACCTTTTACGTATCCGGCAGGAATTGATCGATTCGCAGGTCGTTTTATTCTCTGATGGGCCGATGCCGGTTCAGGATCGAATCGCCGGGGTATTCACCAATCCGTTTTTGAGGCCGCCACAATTCTTTGAAGCGCCAGTGTGGGCAGAGTATCAGCCGATTACGCAGCAAATTGAAGCCTATATGGCGTCTCCACTGGCTGGTTATTCCTCCGGTGGTATTGTCGGTCTGGTGTTTTCAGTAGTGATGATTTTCGGGGCAGTCGGGCTGTATCTACCGCGTTTAAGGCCGCGCCCTGATTGGGGGCCAACGTTGGGGCTAAGCGTATGGACAGGCATAACCATCCTCACACTCCTCGTTAGCCCACTTGATTGGCAGCGTTACGCGCTTCCTCTGCTGCCTGAAGCGGTTCTGTTAGCAGCGATTGGCTTTACGATTGTTGGTCGCTGGATCGTGCTAAGATCGAAACGGTGAGACAATTCCGGAGGTCGAGCGATGCGATTTGCTTGTCTGTTGATCCTGAGCGCCTGTTTTTTTCTAGCCGCCTGTGGCGGGGCAGCGCCAGAGCCAACGCAACCCCCGGATTCGACAGAATCCTCATCTTTCGATCCAGAATCAACGCCCTCGGAACTGGGTGTAATTGCCCAAACAATTGCTGTACCGCCGCCCGGACAGATCAGTTATATGGATACGTCCGGCACTCCCGGCGTTCGCCAACCATTGCAGTTTGATGTAGTACAGTTGGAAATTCGCCCTGCCGGCAGCGCCGAAAGCACAATTATCAACCTGAGTAGTGACGGCACAGTGTTGCGCGACGGTCAGCCAGTTCAAGTAGATCCCGCCTCGATTGAAGTCCTACGCGGCCTGCTAGACCAGATCAACTTTTACGATATACAGGGCGTGTTTGTGGGTGAGGGCGGCACCACACAGGGTAACCGCTATTTCCTTACGGTGAGTGGCTCCTCTGGCAGCCGGATGATCACCGCCGATGATCAGTACACGCCTTCAGAACTGCTGGCAATTATCACGCTGATTCAATCCTTAGGCGAAGGCGCTCCAGCGGAATAAAATTATCATATATGTGCGGGGGTGGATTTTTGAACTACCCCCGCAATCGCAATTCCTCAACTGTAATATGCAATCGAATTTAGTTGACTACCCTTGTGCCGCAGCCGGAGATCTGGATCAGCCAGCAGCGCAGCCGGGCGCAGTATCGCGGAAAAACCACTCAGGCAGCGCCTCGCTCTGGAAGACCTGGCCTTCGAAGTCGAGGTTTGGCGTGCCAAAGGCTACGTAAACCTGAGAATTCCAGAAATCAACCACGTCCATCGGGCAGGTGAGGATGTTGAACACGTTTACGTCGCCGTAGTGGGCAATATGTACCACGCCATCTGCCTGGCGATCATTATCGGGATGTACGGTGTGCAGCGTGCGAGAGTCCGGAGCGCCCAACGCCAGTTCCATCTGCCCGAGGGTGAGCGTTGTTTGTAGCACGATGCTGGTCACGCGCTCTTCACCGTTGATAATCGCCGTTTCGATCCGCCCATCAAAAGCGCGGCCTGTTTGTTCGTAAACCGGGGGGCGCGAATCCGTCCACCACCATGAAATCATGCCGGAAACCACGCGTACTTCCTCCACAAAAGGAAGTTGCTCCAGTGTGCCTGCCGCTTCAGTGATAGTGGTATTGCCCGGTTGAATACCATGCCAGCATGGCATTGTACAGCCGTCAGGTGGGGTCAAAAGTTCGCTGAGGGCAGTGGCCGGATCATCATTGCTCATCCGCGATTGCGCCATTGCAACCGTTAATCCACCGAGAAAGACCACCACAAACACAGCGATCAAGCGCATTGCAAACGTCCCGAATAATCCGACACGGGTTGAAGGAGGCGCGGGAATCGCAGAGAACTGCTCTTCAGTGCCGAGTTGTAATACTGGATACTCACCCGTTGCCGTTGTGCGTGCAGACATAAAACAGTGTTAAGCCTAAACTCAAAATTAACGACTGTTTTCATTATTGGCGACGTTCCAGCTAGCAACGGGTGGGACATGAGTACTAATACCGTAAATTTGATGAGTTTTTCATATTTGATCGCAATGTTAAATTAAGGTCTGCACCGGCGCAGGCGGGCTGCCCAGTTGCCAGATCGATAAACATCAACGGGTGTCCCATTGACGTATTCTGTAGGCCACAACTCACCGCGCGCCAGTGTAGTTTGCGAATACCAGTAGTCATTGAGCGAAAAAGACCTGCAATTTACGGCGCTAATCACCTGTAATTGCTGCGCATCATAAAACCCGATTTGATAAACGTTGGAAGGACTCACCGGGCGTATCAACATAGCGCGGTTTGGTTGTCCCATCTCTAGCCATATTTCGCCGAAAGGAACGGCTGTCAGCAAACGCATTTGCTGCACCGTCCCGCCCGGGCTTATTCCTAATAGCCCGCGTTGGTCATCACTCAAAAATGATGGCTGGTTGCCATTCCACGACCACGAAACCAGCGATGGTACATCATATACCTGCTCTACCCATGAATGTTCTGAGAGGAGGGCAATCGCTTCTTCGCGGGTGGTTTCGCCGACGACAATACCCATCCAGCATGGTATGCCTGTTTCTAGCGCAAGCTCATCAACCGGACAGCCCGGCGAGTTCAACAAGGCGTTCTTCCAATCAGCGGCATGATCCCGGACGCGAATTGCGCCTAAACAGGTCACAAACGCGAGCAGGAGATAAAAAAACAGGGCGGCTAATGACCCTAACATGCGCGCCATTGTACAGTCTCATGACCCAAAGGGATATAAGAAACCGCCTTTTTGCCTGTGACAACCCGGTACTATTCACACAATTGGCCTCTAATCACATGATTGTTAACCATACAATCCACTATCTTTGATAACGAAGTGTGTACAATGATTGTGCATTTCGGATCGTGCGCAAGCAGCTTGAATTCGCGTAAGATTCGGATCGTTGATATATCGCTGGAGGCACCTGTGCCTGACCAAAATGAACAAATGAATTACGTACAGGGCATAAATGCTTTTCAGGGCGCGCGTATGCGCGGCTTCTGGACGGAGTTGCTCAATCTGGTGCGGGGAAAGCCCGCAGAACTTCTGAGTTTTGAAGAGGTGCGTACTCGCCTGCGCTTGCGCGAAGAAGACTACAAAGGTCTGCAGGAAGTCCCGCTTGACAAAATCGTCGGCAGCGTAGGGCGCTATCGTGATTTCACACGCAATTTTCAGCCAAAACGACCGGGTATGCAGGAGCGCTGGAGCCGGGTATATGCTCAGGCAACCGGAATGACTGGCCTCCCGCCGATTGAACTCTATCAGGTGGGTGATGTGTATTTTGTGCGCGATGGCAATCACCGTGTATCGGTTGCCCGGCAGGTCGGCGCGCGCACAATTCAAGCACATGTAACCGAACTGCCTACGTCCATTTGCTTGACGCCGGATATGACGGATCGCGATCTGGATGCAGCCGCTTCGTATGCGGCATTTCTTGAACAAACCGGGCTGGAACGTACACGCCCGCATCATCAAGCTATCGAATTGAGCGAAACATCAAGATACGATGATCTATTGGGCCATATTTATGTGCATCAGGCGGTGCTTAGCTCGGAACGGGGTGAAGAAGTGCCGCTGGCTGAAGACGTGCGCGACTGGCACAACAAATTAAGCAAG
>CAZBPB010000015.1:0-6047 GCA_964493565.1 uncultured Pleurocapsa sp.
ATCCGCTGATTACGCCTGCCGTTGCCCCGCATGCGCCATATTCCAATACGGACGATATTTTACGTGAATGTGTCGCTCTGGCTGTTGAAACAGACGCGCCGCTATTGATTCATCTGGCAGAAACGAAGCAGGAGCTAGAGGACAGCCTTGAGGGCTTCGGCATGAGCGTGATCCAGCGCATGCAGGCCATTGACCTTTTCAGAGCCAAAGTGCTGGCGGCGCACTGTGTGCATATTGACCATAAAGAAATACATCTTCTGCGCCAGGGAGACGCGTCGGTTGCCCACTGCCCGACGAGCAACCTGAAATTGGCAAGCGGTATTGCCCCGGTGACGCAGATGTTGAAATCTGAATTGACAGTAGGCATTGGCACGGATGGCCCGGCAAGCAACAACGATCTGGATATGTTTGAGGAAATTCGCCTGGCAGCTATTCTCGCAAAAACGGATGCCAATGACCCGACGGCATTACCTGCGCGGCAAGCACTACTGATGGCGACGCGGCAGGGCGCGGAAGCCTTGTTTATAGGGGATATTACGGGCAGCCTGGAGGCTGGTAAACGCGCTGACGTGCTGATCATGGATGGTCAAACGCTGCACAGCCTGCCCCATTTTTCGCGGGATCCGAGCGCAGTGTATTCGCAAATTGTTTATGCAGGACATTCTGCTGATGTGCGGCATGTGTTCTGTAACGGTCAACTGCTGATGCGGGATCGGGAACTGCTGACGATTGACGAAAAAGACTTGCTTGAGCGGGCGCAGGCATTGGCGCAGGAAATAGATGTGTTTATGAAGCGGCGGGAAGAAGGCTTACTTAGCCGTTTGCTGGCGATTGGCGAACTTGAACGATCTGAAAGTTTCGAAGTTCAGGCTAAAGCTGCCGTTGCTGATGCTGTGAATCTGGACACGCTTTTACAGCATCCGGATGTGCAAGTGATCAAGACCGTACATTACAGGCAGTATGATACCTATTTTGAGTTTGCGGATGCTGAAGAGGGTAGGGTGCGTTACCGTGAAGATGCGCTCATCAGCTCCAAAGACGAGGTTCAGTCTGTGCGTGCTCGATTAACGCTGACGGAAACCGACACAGAGCGTCAATTCCATTCGACGATTTTACTTTCACGCTCGCGTTTCATCGCAGATGCGATGCAACCGCTCCGCTTCTATCGGGAATACTTCCGACCGCAAAGCGAGCGCGAACTTGAAAAAGACCGTTTCCGCTGGCATATTCATTTTCGCGGGGTGTTGTTTTACATCAATCTGGATCAGGTCACAAAACCGGCATTACCCGGCAAATATCTGGAGATCAAAAGCCGAACGTGGTCAGCCAGTGACGCGGAATACAAGGCGGATTTGATCCATGAAATGCTGGGTATTCTGGGCATACAGCCGCAGGATATGATCACCGAAGGTTATATGGAAATGCGGCCAACAGCGTAAAACAACAGACCCCGCACATCGCGGGGTCTGTTCGTTCGTTGTGAGCTTGTCAGCTGACTAGAACTTGTTCCAAAGGTACTGGTTATACACTTCGTGATGGAACTGTACTTCAGGAATCTTGACGGTAGTTCCCAGTTTCGCCGGGCAGCGCTCTGCAGAACCGAATTTCAATTCGGCATATTTATCGTGAATATCATCACCTAGCAGGTCTTTCATATAGCTGCTGGTATTGAAATCATCAATTGCATCGTAGATGTTGTCTGGAAGAGTGCTCTCTGGATCAACAGGGGTTGTGGGAAGATCACCGTAAATGCCTGTGTTGAGCAGTGTATACAGCGCCATATACGGATTGGCATCAGGGGCAATCGAGCGAACTTCAACGCGCGCCGAACGCTCGTTACCAATCGGGATACGCACCATCGAGCCGCGATCTACCGGTGAGGCTTTGATTTCATTGGGTGCTTCAAAATGTGGATCAAGTCGCCGATAGGAATTGACGCTCGAATTTAGGACAAGGCAAATATCGAGACCTTTGTTCAGGATTCGCTGAATGAAATCCCACCCCGCACTGGAAAGGCTTTCTTTACCCTGAGGATCGTGGAACAGATTTTGATTACCTTTGGACAGAGAAAGGTTGGTATGCATACCACTGCCATTCACACCGGTTACGGGCTTTGGCAGGAACGAGGCGGTCATGTTGTTAAGCGCCGCTACCTGACGGCTTAGCAGTTTGTAAAGCTGAATCTGGTCTGCTGCAACCGTGACTTCGGTGTACGAGTAGTTCATCTCGAATTGGGATGGGGCAACTTCAGGATGGTCTTTTTCGTTGGCGAAGCCCATAGCCCGCTGTACTTCTGCTGCAGTATCAATGAACTGGCGTAGAGGATCGCCCGGCAACGTGTGGTAATAGCCCGTCGTCGAGACAAACTCGAAGCATCCAGTATCAAAATATGTCTGCTCAGCATGCTGCCCCTTAAACAGGAATCCTTCAATCTCGTTGGCGGCGTTGGCGGTTAGCCCCTGTTCCTGATAAAGCTCGTTCGCAAACTGTTTCAGCCGCGCGCGCATATCGGCGGCATAGGGCGTGCCGTTCTTTTCCAGAACCTCGCCAAAGACGAACACTTTGCCGGGGCCAAAAACGTCCGAGGGAAGCCAGTAGAATGCAGACCAGTCAATTCCCAGACGGAGGTCTGATTCGCTCTGGGCAGTGAAACCACGAATGGATGATCCATCGAAGGTGAGGTTATCAGCAGACTTGACAAGGAACTTCTTGTCATAATCTAACATATGCAGCCGACCCTCAAGGTCGGAAAAGCATACGGTGACGGCTTTAATGCCCTTCGTGTCCGTTAAGTATTTCAGGCGCTGTTCCTGAATCTGATCAGCAGGTGTTCGCGCCAGACGCAGCGCTTTCGCCTCCAGGTTCAGCTCTTCAAGTTCGTCATATGGGATTTCTAGAAATTCACGGAGCAAAGCGGCCATTTGTACAACCTTAGTGTTGATGAACGAAAAGTGGTCAACAGCCGCCAAGTATAGGGGTTTGTGAAATATCTCGCTTAGTTGAAAGGTTCTAATCCTTTTCGCGGTGATTTTGGTTAAAAGTGACAAAAAGCGATGTTTCGATCTGTATTCAGTCCCGGGTTTATGGTTATCAACAAGGGCTGACGACGTGGTATTGGCAAATATTACGAATGAAGCAAAAGGTCGGTTAACGTGACCGGCTATGAAATATTGCTAAATAGCATCAGTTATTGACAAGGATTCTTGAGCTGGAAATGCTGTCTTTGAGACCCTCCCCCCGATTACTGGTCAGGGGGAGGGTCTCAAACAGTGTGTACCCCATAACAAATTACACTGCTAGGCGTTTTCCAAACGGAAGCCATGCCCACGCACAGTGACGATGTACTGCCATGACGGATCAATTTCGGCAATACGATCGCGCAAACGGCGGACTAGTGCGTCAATTGCCTGTTCGCTTACACCTTCGCCAAAAGCATCCGGCCACACGGTTTGCACAACTTCGTCGCGGGTGCAGACGCGCCCGGAATTGATATACAGCAGTTCCAGAAGGCGATACTGTGGGGGACTTAGCGGAGGATTGATCTCGATGTCCTGCACGAAAACACGCCTTGCCGCGCGATCCAACTTGAGCTTACCATCGGTAATATTTGCCGGAACTTCAAAGGGGAGGGGAGCCGTTGCGCCGGAACCCACAAATTGCAGCTTGGCAACGGTCGCAAGTGTGATGAAATCATTGTCGTACAGGCGGCGCGGCGTATCCTTTAGAGGCTCGTCGTTCACCCATGTGCCATTACGGCTGTTCAAGTCTTCGATATAGAACGCATCTCCCTGTCGGAAAATGCGAATATGCTGGCGTGAGACTTGCCGTTCCGGCACAACAACATCGGATTCTTCACCACGCCCAACAGTAAGATCATCTTTTTGGAGTGTCCACTGCTGATTATTACCATTATCGCCTCTAAAAATTAATATTGGGCGGTCGGCATTTGGTTCTGCCATTAGTGGAACTCCTTCAGAGTCGTTGAAAACCACTATGTATATTATACCGTCTTTAATTAGGCTGCGGCAGGCGGCGCGATTGGAATCGTCACGTTAGGTGATTGTACAAAGCCAACCCACAAGCCCTGATCCCTAAAAATGGGGGTTGATACAGTTCCCGGCGGTACGGTTGTTACCCCGGCGGAATTATTTCGATAAAAAGCTCGAACCTGCCCCTGTCCATTGGCAAGCGCCGGGTCTACCAGTACGTTTCCGGCTGGAATGCGAACCTCATGTACGCATCTTTGGCGCGGAACAAGCAGCCGAAGCTGGCTATCTGCAAATGATGCTGGGTCTTGCCTTCCACCCGTATTTAGCGAATTGGTATTAAAGATTAAGCCGAGTCCGCTGCTGCCATTATCACCGATAATAACCTGATTAGGGTCGTATACGAACGGAATTGTTCCAAGGGAATTATTGATCACGGTGATATAGACGCTCAAGAATCCGTCTGCTGCGGTTGGTAGTGCCGAAGTACGTACCTGTAGCTCGATTGGGCCGGGAGCTACGCGCCCCACTACGCTCTGATGAAATGCACGATCATCCGCAACGCGTAGATTTGCACATGGCGCGCCCTCATAAATCGCAGGCACAGCATTAGAAATCAGGGTTGTTACTCTCCCGGGAGACATGACTATCAATGCTGCGAAAGCGATTGCTGCAATCACTACAAAATTGACAGGTACATGCTTTGTGCCGCTTGATTGCGACAATTTATCACCCTTTAGCTGAAAGCCAGTGTTGGATGCTGCCCATCAATATTCCACTTTCAATTGACTCGCTGTTATACCACATGGTTTGATGATCGTGCTGCCTGAACCATGTCTCCTGATGACGGATAAATACCTTTGTTGCCCGTTTAGTTTCGATGACTGCTTCTTCTAAAGTGATTTTGCCTAATAAATAGCGCGAGATCTGGGCGTAACCAAGCCCGCTCATAGAGGGTAACGAAGGCGCATAGCCACGAGCAAGCAGACCCCGCACTTCTTCGATGAATCCACGTTTGATCATATCGTCAATTCGCTTTTCAGCACGCGTGAATAAGCGTTCACGATCCATATTCAAACCGATCACCATGGTGTGATAGGGCGGCGGATGTTTGGTACGCTGCTGGCTGAAAGGGACGCCGGTTAGAATAGTCACTTCCAGTGCGCGAACGACACGGCGAAGATTTCGTGGATCTATCGTTCTTGCAGCATCAGGATCAAGGGCGGCAAGGCGTGCATGGAGCGCGCTCAACCCTTGATCGTTGGCATAAACTTCAAATTCAGCCCGTAGCTCCGGATTTGGGGGTACTCGCGGAGCAGACCAGCCTTCCAGCAGCGCAGTGATATATTGCCCCGTACCGCCTACCAGCATCGGCAGCGATTCGCGCCCATCAATAGCCCGAATCGCGGACTGTGCCAGTTCCTGATATTCTGCGGCAGTAATCGTCTGGTCCGGATCAACAACGTCAATTAAATGATGCGGGACGCGCCGCCGCTCTTCGGCGGTTGGTTTCGCCGTGCCAATATCCATGTAACGGTACATGAGGCGGCTGTCTGCGCTCACGATTTCGCCGCGTAAGCCGGAAGCAAGTTGCAAGGAAAGCGCCGTTTTTCCGACGGCAGTCGCTCCTAAGATGACGACAAGCGGGATGCGTTTTTCAGGTGCGCTCACCAGTTCAGCGCATCCTGCACATGTTCAATGATTGGCTGTCCGCGCAAAGGCAGGGCAACAGCGATCACGTCAACGCGCCATGTCGAATCATTGCCTTGCGCCTCCATATATGCGTAGGCAGTTTCTTCTATTGCGGTGCGTTTGCGCGCATTGATGCTCATCCATGCCCATTCTGTAGTGCTGTCGCGCCGCGTGCGTACCTCAATGATCACCGTTGTTTCCCCATCTCTGGCAACAATGTCAATTTCGCCGCGTGGGCAGCGCCAGTTGTTGCAAATGATCTCGTAGCCGATTTCGCGAAGATAGTTCTGCGCGAGTTGTTCACCATGCCTACCTACAGCCTGACGATCAGCTTTTTCGCTCACGTTTGTTCAATCAATCCATTAGTGA
>CAZBPB010000015.1:6057-6785 GCA_964493565.1 uncultured Pleurocapsa sp.
GCATAATTTTGTGAAAAGTAGCTAATGCTTCAAGATTTGTTACTAGCAATAGTCTGTGTGATTTTTTACCTTTCCAAATCGCGGACTTCCCCATAGAGGAGAATCAATGGATCCCATTATAACCACTGCGACTGGCGCGGCGCTTGTAGCTGCAGTTGTTGGAATAGCATTCGCAATCTATACAGCCCGATGGCTTCTTTCGCAAGACGTGGGTAGCGAGCGCGTGCAAAAGATAGGTGCCGCTATCCAAACAGGCGCGCAGGCCTTCTTAAGGCGTGAATATCGTTATGTTGCAATTCTCGTCGTTGTTGTCGTGATTGTGCTGCTTGTGCTAAGCGCGATACCCGGTTCTGGCATGAGTCCTTTTACGGCACTTGCCTTCATGATTGGCGCGCTTGCTTCGGCGCTTGCGGGTTATATCGGCATGACTATTGCCACCCGCGCCAATATGCGGACAACAACCGCTGCTTCAAAGAGCCTGAACAGCGGCCTTCGCGTAGCATTTGCTAGCGGCAGCGTGATGGGGACGATGGTAGTGGCGCTGGCACTGATGGGTATTGCGCTGCTATTTCTACTGCTTTCAAACGTTTATATAGGTGATCCAGTAACGGCAGCATCGGCATTAGCCGGTTTCGGCTTCGGCGGAACGTCAATCGCGATTTTCGCGCGTGTTGGCGGCGGCATCTTTACCAAGGCGGCGGATGTTGGCGCGGATCTTGTGGGTAAGA
>CAZBPB010000015.1:6795-9541 GCA_964493565.1 uncultured Pleurocapsa sp.
TGGTATACCTGAGGATGATCCCCGTAACCCGGCGGTGATTGCCGATAACGTTGGTGACAATGTGGGTGACGTTGCCGGCATGGGCAGCGATTTATTCGAAAGCTATGCCAGCTCGATAATCGCGGCAATTTCGATTGCCGCCCTTGGTGGCGCGGCGGGGATTGCCAACGCCACGTCTCCAGATGTGATAGCAAAGCTGATAGCATTTCCGCTTCTGGTTGCCGCTGCAGGTATTCTGATTGCCATCGCCTGCACTTTTCTTGTCAAAACTGAAGAAAACGCAACCCAGCAGAGTTTGCTCAACAGCCTGCGCCGCGGGGTTTACGGGGCAAGCATTCTGGTTTCGATTGGGATTATTGTTATCGGGCTGGTGCTCGATCTTGGTGCTGGCATTATCGCCGCTACCATTAGTGGCCTTGTCGCCGGAGTACTGATCGGCTACTTCACTGAATACTTTACTTCCGATAACTATAAGCCTACGCGCTCGATAGCTGAAAGCGCAATGGGCGGCCCGGCCATTGTGATCATTCAGGGTCTGGCGATTGGTATGCAAAGTGCGATTGTGCCAACAATCGTCGTGATTCTGGCAACACTGGTTTCTTACGCTGGCGGCGGCCTGTATGGGATCGCGATGGCGGCGGTAGGCATGTTGGCGACACTGGGCATTACTCTGGCAACCGACGCTTACGGGCCGGTTGCTGATAACGCCGGGGGCATCGCCGAAATGGCTGAATTGGGCGATGATGTGCGCGAACGTACAGATGCGCTGGACAGCCTTGGTAACACCACTGCTGCAACAGGGAAAGGCTTTGCGATTGCTTCAGCAGCCATGACGGCGCTGGCGTTGATCTCGGCGTTCATTACGGCGGTGGGCGTTGGAGAAGGCGTTAGCACTACTTTTTCGGCAGTTGTGCTTGATCCCCGATTGGTGACGGGCCTGTTTCTAGGGGCAGTGTTACCTTTTGTCTTTAGCGCGCAAACTATGCTCGCAGTAGGCCGCGCGGCGCAGAAAATTGTGCTGGAGGTGCGCCGCCAGTTCAAGGAAATTCCCGGTTTGATGGAAGGTACTGCCGACCCGGACTACGAAACATGTGTTGCGATCAGTACTGAAAGCGCCGTGCGCGAAATGCTGGCGCCGGGCATTATTGCAGTACTAGTGCCAGTTGTTATCGCAATATTGACTGTGTTGGGGCGCGATAATTGGCTAGGGCAGTTTGTGGGCGTCGAAACGCTAGTTGGTGTGCTGCTTGGCTCGCTTGTTACTGCATTTATGTTGGCCGTGATGATGTCAAATGCTGGTGGCGCGTGGGATAATGCAAAGAAATATATCGAGCGTGGCAATCTAGGCGGCAAGCGCAGCGATCCTCACAAAGCAGCCGTCGTCGGCGATACCATCGGCGATCCTTTCAAGGATACTTCTGGCCCTGCGCTCAATATCCTGCTCAAGCTGCTAGCAATTGTTTCACTGGTGATCGCGCCGTTGATTGCCAGTGGATTAGGCGGGTAAGTTTAACAAGCCTTAGGGGTACGTTTTGAACGGGCATGATTTTCTATAACATGCCCGTTGTTTTGTTCTGTGCTAGCAAAGCAAAAAGGCGCAGCACTGTGCGCCTTCACGTTCTTTGCGTCATGTGATGATCAATTCATTTCGCGCGGCAGCACTTTACGGAACTTATAACCGTAGACGATCACGCCGCGTTCACCCTCAGCGGTCAGCTTACGTGTCACCATCTCAACACGATCGCCAATTGCTACGCCTGTTTCATCAATATCGGTGATCTGTGCTGTGACCAACCTGCCTTCATCCAGTTTGATCAGCCCTAGAACATACGGTGCCTGATCATCAAAACCTGCAGGCGCTTCCTGTAATACTGTAAAGCTGTAGACTTCACCTTTGCCCGAAAAATCAAACCGTTCAGGCTGAAGATCAACTTGTTTGCGTGTATTTAGCATAATTTTGTGAGATGCAGCAGCCGCGCCCGCTGTAATATACGGGCGTCATGGTCACTACCTGAACAGGATTTACGGATTCGGCGGGTTGGCGGCGAGTGGCCGGGATGATGCGCGGTTGTAGATGCGCTTCGCCGTTTTCGTAACGCACGCCTTCAAGACGATAGCGCTGCGCGTTTTTCCTCCAATGGCGCGAAATCTGCATCGTGTAGCTCCTTTTTTAGATATTCCAAATACACATGTTTCGTGCATCTGTTAGAAATTCTAGATAGTAGCGGCTCTCAAAACCTCTCAGACGGGTCTCAAAGCCTCTCATGCCTGAGAGAGAAAACCTCTCATCTGCCTAACTTTTAAAGATATGGGTAATCACTGTGCTGCCCAGACCACCCATGTTCTGGATCATCGCAATACGCGCATCGGGTACCTGATTGGCACCCGCAGCACCGCGTAATTGCATAGTAGCTTCAATGGCCTGATAGACGCCGGTTGCGCCTACCGGGTTGCCACGGCTTTTCAGACCGCCAAACGTTGATAGCGGTAATTCGCCGGTCAAGCCAATCTTTTGATCAACCGCAAGCTTCCAACCCTCGCCACGCGCTGCAAAGCCCGCCGCCTCCAGCGTGAGTGCCGAGATGATGGTGAAAGCATCATGCAGCTCGAATAAGTCGAGATCGTTTTGGTGAATGCGTGCCTGCGACAAAGCCTTATCTATAGAAAGGCGGACGGCCTCAAAATTGAGTAGATCGGCGCGATCATGCAGCGTGAGCGTATCTGTAGCTACCGCGCTGGCAGCAAT
>CAZBPB010000015.1:9551-14418 GCA_964493565.1 uncultured Pleurocapsa sp.
GGGTACTAGATCGCCCGCCCGTTCTGTACTGGTCAGAATGACAGCCGCAGCACCGTCAGCATCAGGCGCACCGTCAAATAACGTCACGGGATCGGCAATCATCGGCGCGCGGGCAAAACCACCCGGTTTGATCAGGTTGCGATACATTGCGTTCGGGTTTTTGGCGCCGTTGGCGTGCGCGTTAATGCTGAAATTCTCGAAACTACTCAATTCAACGCCATATTCAAACATATAGCGGCGCATTAGCAGCGCGGCCAGGGCCGGTAGGGTAGCGCCGTGTACCAGCTCGTAATCCGCATCAAGGCTGACGCTGCGGGCAAAAACGCGATCAGCACCGACTGTATCGGTTGATTTTTCAACACCCAGTACTACAGCAGTATCTACAGCCCCTGAAGCGACCGCCAGATAGCCAGTACGCAAAGCGGCCCCGCCGGAAGCATCTCCTGCTTCAACGGCGAAGGCTTCAAGACCGCGCAACCCTGCGTAATCGGCGATCAACGGGCCAATATGCGATTGACTGCTTACAGTGGCGCCGTAAGCGCTGCCGACATAAAGCGCATCTACTTGCTTAACGCCGCTGTCGTCCATTGCCGCGCGTACCGCTTCTATACCCAGGCTGCGCAGGTCTGTATCCCAGTGTTCACCAACTGGCGTTTGACCGATTCCAATGATGCTGACATCACGCATAATCTCAATTCCTCAACAGGTTGCGGTAGCGGCAGTAGGTAGCGTAATCAATCAAAGTACGCCGGTTGATGTAATCGGTTGTACGTGGGGCGCGATCGCGGACTTCCAGAATCCGATCCGTTACCACGAGGTCGAACGAGTCCGAACCAGCACCGCTGCCGTAGCTGGTCATCAGAATACGATCGCCGGGGTTAGCGATGTCAAGAATTGCTGTTAAGCCCAGCATACAAGAACCGGAATACACGTTGCCGATCTTATCTGACAGCAATCCCGCGCGAATTTGCTCATCCTTAAAGCCAAGCATTGCTGCGGCGCGCTGCGGAAATTTCACGTTCGGCTGGTGGAACACCGCGAACTGATAATCAGCGGCAGTCGTACCCATCAAATCCATTAATTTGCTGGCGGCAGAGTGGGTGTGATTGAAATAAGCTGGTTCACCTGTGAAGCGTTCGCCGTGACTGGGATAGATCACATCTGCGCGCCGCCAGAAATCAGGCGTATCGGTTACAAAGCTGTAGCTGCCCTGATAAACTGCGACCGCTTCTTCTGCCGGGCCGATGATGAACGCTGCCCCGCCGCTGGCCGCTGTGTATTCCAGCGCATCACCGGGGCGGCTTTGCGCGGTATCCATGCCAATGCTGAGCGTGTAACTGCCCATGCCGCTGCCGACTAAGCCGATAGAGGCTTGTACTGCTTCGGTGCCCGCCTTACATGCAAATTCCCAGTCTGCGGCTTGAATATTGGGGGACGCGCCAATGCTTTCAGCGACGATGGTGCTTGTCGGTTTTACGGCATAAGGATGACTTTCGCTGCCAATCCATACCGCGCGCAGCTGCTGCGGGTCTATATTTGCGCGGGCGAGCGCGTTGCGCGCCGCTTCAATTGACATGGTGGTGACATCTTCATCTGGCCCGGCGACGGCTTTTTCAGCAATAGGGCTGCCCCCTAAGCCGTTCGTCCATACCCGCGCCACTTCCTGACCGGGGAGCCGGAATCGGGGAACGTAGGCGCCGTAGCCGACGATACCTACCTGTCGATCCGGCTTCATCAGTAGAAAGTTGTTTGTGGGGCTGGTTTTGCCGTTTGTGGAAAACATAGCCGGTTATCCTTTAAGAGACTCTACAATAGACTTTGCCCGTTCGGGACGGATGTTGCTCTCTCGAATCATTTGCTCAACAACGACGCTCACCTGATCGGGCGCGGCCCCGGCGGAAACAGCAATTTGTTTGGCGTGCATACGCATGTGGCCGCGCTGAATCCCTTCGGAAGCGAGTGCGCGTAACGCCGCGAAATTTTGTGCTAGTCCGGCTGCCACGCAAATTTCAGCAAGCTCCTGCGCGGTCTTTACATTCAATATCTTGAGTGCCACCTGTGCCGTTGGGTGTACGCGAGTTGCCCCACCAACAATGCCCACTGACAGCGGCATTTCAATTTCAGCGCGTAAATTGCCCTGTTCGTCCATCCAGTAATGGCTCAAACTGGTGTAGTTGCCGCTGCGCGCGGCATAAGCATGCGCCCCGGCTTCGATAGCTCGCCAATCGTTGCCTGTGGCAATGATCACCGCATCAATACCATTCATGATGCCTTTGTTGTGGGTGGCTGCGCGGTAGGGATCAATTTCGGCAAAAACGCCTGCTTCGACAACTGCCCGGACGTTCTCTTCCCCGGTCATTGTTTCTGTGGCAAGCGCGGCAGCCGGAATCATGCCTCTGGCACGGGCTTTGCGCTGATCAGTCAGGTTGCTCAAGATGCGTAGGTTGACGCGACCCCCGGTAATTTCTTCAACCAGCGGCGCAATATGCTCGGCGGCAGTATTGATGGCATTTGCACCCATTGCATCGCGTACATCCATCAGTAGATGCACAACCAGCATCGGGCCAACGGCGGATTCTGAAAACGCGCGAACCTGTATATCCCGCGCTCCACCGCCCCGCTTAACGATGCTGCCGCCTACAGCATCGGCTTCTTTTAATAGTTGCTGCTTACTGGCAGTGATCTGTTCAGCCGCCAGAAACACGTTTTCAAGATCGAGCACCTGTAATTGCCCGATCATAATTGGCTCGTCGCTGCTGGTTTGAAAACCTCCGCCTTCACGAAACAGGCGGGCGGCATTGCTCATCGCAGCGACCACTGACGGTTCTTCGATCACCATTGGTATCAGGCGATCCTGCCCATTGATCAGAAAATTGGTGGCGATGCCCAGGGGTAAACCGTAAATGCCAACCGCATTTTCGATCATGTGATTGGCTTGCTCAGTACTTAACCCTGCAGAACCGCTGAGAATATCTATTTCTGAGTCGGAGAGAGATGCCCACTCTTGAACGGTATGCGCACGTTCTTGAATGCTTCGTTTGTAGAAGCCCGATAGGCGTGAGGTATGTTCAGACATGCCTCAAATCTAGCCTGAGGAGTCTTTCAAAACCTCTCAGACCGATGAAAAATGGTGCGAAATCACCCTGAAATTCGGGCAAAACCAGAAATTGAGAGCGATTGAGAGTTTGGATTAGAATATGAGCAGTGGAGAGAACTATGATTCGACGCGGGCTAATTCTTGGACTGATGATTGTTAGCTGCCTGGTGGCAACCAGCGTGACCGGGCAAGACATCATCCCGGTTGATCCATTACAAGTCGAAAATGCTGACGTTTGGATGGATACACTTCCCGAATGGGACGGTACGTACCGGCGTATACGCGTACCGATCCTAATGTATCACTACGTTAGCGAACCTCCTGATCCGTCTGATAGCACGCGTGTTACGTTGAGTGTGATGCCTGAATTATTTCGCGCACACATGCAGTATCTCTTTGATTCAGGATTCTCAACTATCTCGCTATATCAGCTGATAGACGCGCTGCGAACGGGAGCGCAGTTGCCCGCAAAACCGGTTGTTTTGACCTTCGATGATGGATACATCGAGCACTATGAGATCGTATATCCGATTCTCCGGAGCTTTGGGTTTACGGGCACGGTCTTTGTAATCACAGGCGCTCCTGATAATTCGGCCCCCGGCTACGCGTCATGGCCGCAAGTGGCGGAAATGGCAGAAGGCGGCTTGAGCATGGAAAACCATACACGCGACCATATTGATCTGCGTAATCAGGACTACGATACGCTGGTGTACCAGCTTTTGGGCGCGCAAGAGAGCTTACTAGCTTATACAGGCCGCACATCGCATTTTCTTGCCTATCCAATGGGTTTTTACGACGACTACACGATTGAAATTGCCCGTACAGTGCCGTTGTGGGGTGCTGTGACCACGCAGTTCGGGGCGCTGCATATGACAGATGGCGCGCTTGAAATGCCGCGAGTGCGTATCAGCAACGACACCACTGTAGATGCGTTGGCCTCATTATTGCAGACCGATTCCTAGACAACAAAACAGGGCGTTTATAGCGCCCTGTTTTAATTTACCTGATGCATTGCAAATTATGTTTAATCTGGAAGGATACTGGTTTTAAGGAAGTAATCCAGCCAGATCATGAAGAGCAGCCCCAATGGCAATGCTGTCCATAGGAAGTACTGATAGCCATACTTTTCAATCGAAATCGGAATTCCGGCGTTCGGCCCAAGCCATGGCAAAATGACCGTAACCATAATTGCTGCGACGAGAGCGCCAGCTCCAAGACTGATTACCCAGACAACGATGCGACGTATTGTTAGCGCCGACATTTGCACTCCAATCAAATGTATCGCATTTCACAATCTGACCGTGATTGTACCTGATTTTCAGTAAGATTTGCAAATGGGAAGTCTGGCATACGACCAATTTACCCTGAAAGTCGTATAGTAGTATGGAAATTGAAAACTTTGATGCCTGCAAGATGCTATGTGAAGATCATCACAAGTACGGATTGTATATTTCTCATTCGGCGTTAAAATTTAGTAAATCTTGAACATACCGAACGATGCACGTCGGTGTTATACCATTGTCAAGCAAGGCTGCACCAATCTCCTTGCTCCCAAATTGAAGCAGAAGGGAAAATACCCTGTGGGTGATCTATTCGATAAGGTAAGAAGCTATGATCGCGCGAAGACTGCGATAGAAGCTGGCGTTTACCCATACTTTCGCGCACTGAGCGATACCGAAGGCGCCATTGCTAATTTCGAAGGCAAAGAAGTCGTGATGATCGGGTCAAATAATTATCTTGGTCTGACCACCGATCCGCGAGTTCGTCAGG
>CAZBPB010000015.1:14464-21745 GCA_964493565.1 uncultured Pleurocapsa sp.
ACCGGGTCGCGCTTCCTCAATGGCACGCTTGAGCTTCACCTTGAACTGGATAGGCGGCTGGCGAAATTCATTGGCAAAGAGGCCGCGCTGGTATTTTCTACCGGATATCAAACCAACGTTGGTACGATTTCGGCAATAGTGGGCAAGGGCGATTACGTGATCATTGACAAAGATGATCATGCAAGCATAGTGGATGGCTGTGTGATGTCGCGCGGTGAGATGAAGCGTTTCCGCCACAGCGATATTTCCAGCCTGGACAAACTGCTATCTGATTTACCGGAGTCTGCTGGCAAGTTAGTTGTTGTAGACGGCGTTTACAGCATGGGCGGCGATATTGCCCCGCTGCCGGAAATTGTAGAAATCTCTCGCCGTCACGGCGCGCGCATTATGGTTGATGATGCACATGGCGTTGGCGTAACCGGGGCAGGGCATGGCACTGCCTATCACTTCGGGTTAACCGATCAGGTTGATTTGATCATGGGTACATTCAGCAAGAGCTTCGCCTCCATTGGCGGGTTTATTGCCGGTGAACATGACACCATTCATTACATTCAGCATCATGCCCGTTCGCTGATTTTCTCAGCAGCACTTCCCGCGCCGCAGGCTGCTGCTGCGCTGGCAGCTCTTGATATTATGGAGAATGAGCCTGAAATTGTGCAGCGTGTATGGGACAATGCAGATTATATGCGCGCTGGTCTAAAACGGCTTGGTTATAACGTTGGCACCAGCAATACGCCGATTATTCCAGTGATAATCGGTGATGACTTCCGCACAGTGATGGCCTGGCATGCGTTAATTAACGAAGGGGTTTACACCAATCCGGTCGTGCCCCCCGGTGTGCCGACCGGACACAGCTTGCTGCGTACCAGCTATATGGCCTCGCATACCAGGGAACATCTGGATCGTGCGCTGCATGCTTTTGAAGTGGTCGGTGAACGGCTGGATATCGTTCACCAGTCGCACACATTTGAAGCAGTTGGCTAACGGTTAAACTTACCTGACAAACAAAAAGGACGAATGTTTATGTTCGTCCTTTTTGTTTGTCAGGCTCTGTATTTTAGAGGGAGGTATCATATCCTCCCACTGCTTTGAGAGTGTTACTGTGCTGGCTCAGCCGGCTTTTCAACCTGCTTTTTGCCCCCAAACAGGCCGTTAATCTTGCGGTTAAGCGGCTCCAGTAAGCTAAATGCCACCGGCACAACCAGCAGAGTAAGCAGCGTTGAGCTTACTAACCCACCAATTACGACCGTACCAAGCTCCGAAGCGATAATCGCGCCATGAGATAGGCCAATTGCTAGCGGAATCAACGCCATAACTGTGGCGATCGCTGTCATCAAGATCGGGCGTAAGCGGCGCTGACCTGCCTCCATCAGCGAATCGTGAGTGTTCATATGGCGCTCACGTATATTGCTCTGTACCCTGTCAATCAATACAACTGCATTTGTAACCACTATTCCGATGAGCATTAGCATCCCGATCAATGCTGAGATGCCAAGAACACGATCTGAAAGTGATAGTGCAATCGCCGCGCCAACCGGGGCGACAATCACGCTTAGGATGATGTCCAGCCAGTGTACAAATGAGTGGAAGGTAATCATCAGGATTACTATCACAATTGCAATACCCATTGCCACAAATAGATTAGCGAATCCTTCAGTCTGCAGTTGTGATTCAAAGCCTTCGCTCACGACAATGCTGGCAGGAATATCTGTCATAGCGGCAACGGCGGCTTTTGCCGCGGCAGTTACGCCCAACGTATCCTGCGTTTCAAGTTCACCGGTGTAGCGCACGGAAGGCTGACCGTCAATGCGGATATAAGTTGGCGGCGCGTCTGCTCCGCCACCGGTCAGATCAGCAAGATTGCTAGTTACATTTGCAAGACCGTCAACCTGCTCAAGGGTTTCAATAACCCGTGCGTTGACTGCCGCCAGGTCTTCCTGCGGGCCAGTAAGCTGAAGCGCAAACCCACCAAAGCCCTGTTCCGAGAGCGATGCTGCTGAAACGGTAACGTTGCTGCTGCCGAATGTCTCTTCCGCAATGCTGCGTACCAGACCGGCCAATTCATCGAGACGACTTGAATCTTCAACGCCCAGTGTAACCGATCCCGCATTTTCGCTGACGCCAGTATCGCCTAAGACCAGCGACTGCAAGCTGGCGCCGCCGCCACCGACGGTCGTTTGAATACTTGAGATCAACCCTTCAGGAACATCACTATGCAGCCGTTCCTCAAACTGTGTGACCAGCGCATTGGTTTCTAAGATTTTTGTGCCCGGCGGCATGTTGACTGTCACTGAAATTTGCGGCTCGCCGAACGAAGGTAGAAACGCTTGCGGGCGGGTTGAAAACAACAGGCCGCTGACGACAAGTGATAGGAATGCAATTCCTAAGATGACTGCGCGGTGAGATGGTTTTGCCAGCGACCAGCCGAGAGCGGGTATATAGATGCGTTCCAACTTGCCGGTTTCGTGCTCATCAGCCATTTCGCCACGATTCAATAGCATGAATGCCAGCACCGGCACAACCGTAATTGCAACCACAAAGGATGAGAGCAGCGCGTAAGTCACTGCCAGACCGAAGGGCAGGAAGAATTCGCCGATGATGCCCCCGGTCAACCCCAGCGGCAGGAAGACCACCACCGTAATGACAGTTGCGGCAAAAATTGCCACAGACACATCACGAACACCTTCAATGATCGCAGTTTTCTTATCACCGCCTTCTTGTAGGTGGCGGTACATGTTTTCCAGAACCACGATAGAGTCGTCAACTACGCGCCCGATAGCAACTGTCAAACCGGAAAGTGTCATGATATTCAGCGTGAGACTTTCAGGAAATAGACGCAGTATGAAGCTCAGGAAGCCTGAGGTTTCCGCCGCTGGCGCCAGCAATCCGTGAACTGCCGGAGGCACCCAATTCATTAGCGCCAGTGCCATCAGAACTGACAGTGGAATACTGATGCCGGTGGTCAGCGTGCTGCGCCACGCGGGACGGGCGACCGATCCCGGCCACAGCGTCACAAACAACCCGGCGAAGATTCCAAGCAGCAGAATGCCCCGGATCAGCACGTCAGTTTGATCCCACGCGAGACCAAAATCACCACCTGTTGCACCGGTGTTCATCAGTACCGCGCCCACCAGAAGCAGCAGGAATAGGCCGATCATAATAGCGCCGGTAATGCGGCGCGGAGTGCTTGCCCATTTGCCACTGCTCAGGAAGATCAGGATGACCACCACTGCAAAAATGGCGCCTAAGCCGCCTTCGCGGGCCACGCCGCTGATCGATTCTTCGATGAAGCTGGCCTGCTCGAAAGCTATGGAGACCTCAATGTTCGGGTTAGCTTCCGTGATGCTGTGGATGAGATCTTCTGTGGTGTGGAAGGCCTCAACGGAATTGGCATCACCACTCTTGAAGATGGTTAGCAACAGGCTAGACTCGCCATTAGTGCGAGTGATTGCGTCTGTGGGCGTGAAAGTTTCCCCACCTGATGCAGCGCGTTCCTGCACTGTTTCTGACAACACCGCCAGCACTTCTTCCGGCAGCAACTGGATTGCTTCGGCGCGCAGACCGTCAAATAATGCGGGGTCGCGCTGGTTCATATAAGCGGCAGAATCTGGCGGAAGATTACCAAACAGGTTTTGCGCAAACGCAGCGCCCTGTGCGCTGTCAAACAGGCTGTTCAAGAAAGCCTGTGGGTCAGGTAGGAAGCGGAAGAAGTCATCGGACGTGTCCAACTCGATGCCCATAAAGTCGCCGATGAACGCCCAGTCGCTGTTCAATACCGGGGCGTTCGGGTCAGCGGGGGGCGCATCTGTTGTATAAAGTTCCGCAAGCTGCGCCGCGGCAGACGGTTCTTCGCCAGAAGCGATTGCAGCAACCGCTTCGCGGGTGTCATTAGCTAGCTCTGCAAGCATATCTTCAGGGATAGCAGCAAGCGCGGCAGGCGAAAGCTTCAACAAAACTTCCGTATCAAGCGCCTGATAAAAGCCCGGTTCTTGCAGCGAAAAATAGCGCAAGGTTGCCGGTGTCAGGCTGTCGAATAGACGCACTTCATAACCGGCAAATTGTTCAGGAACACTCTCATTGATGGCGTTCAATATGCTGCTAGCAGAGCCATCGCCTAATGCCAGAATATCTTGAGCGGTATTCAGCGGCTGCTCAGAGAATTGTGGCTGGCTTGCAAGAGTATCCCAGACCGTGTCGAGCGGCGGGGCGATTTGTGGCAGCGAAAGCACAGCATCATTGAAGTATTCAAATACTTCAGGGGTCAGATTAGGCAGGAAAGTGGGATCGTATTCAGCGAGGAAGGAGATCACATCGTCGCTTAACCCGCTGATCAGCGCTGAGGGATCAATCGGGATTGACGGGATTTCTATACCCGCAGGCATTTGATCGGGGTTGCCTAACAGCAGCATGAAGCTGAGTAACTGGGCAGCGTTCAACTGACTTCCGCCAAGCTGCGCTGCCATATCTTCCGGCAGTTGAATGTTGATCAGATCGTCGGCAGTGTTTAGTTCAATACCTATGAACCCGCCTAGCAGCGAGTAGGTTAGGGGTAGTGACGGGCCTTCAGGAATATCAGTTTCAGTAGAGGGTGTTTCTTCTGAAGGCGTCTCTGTCGCTTCAGGTGCAATCACTTCGCCGGCTGTTTCAGCAACTACATCCGCGCCTACCGAACCTGAAATACTGAATGTTGCTAGTGGCAGATCGTCAAAACTGAAAGTGATCAACTGGGGCTGTGAAATGCGCCAGGGCGAAGGCAGATCAACAGGTGGCAGCGGTGAAGACTCGCCGGTGATAGCTTCGGCAAGTGAGCGCGCGGCGAGCGCGTCTCGGGTGAACCCGTCCAGCCCGGCAATGAAATCTTCAGGGAAAGCGGCGAAAACTTCAGGCGACAAAGCTGCAAGCTGCGAGGCATCGAAGTATTCTGCCATCGTTGGATCAATGGCTAGCATCCGGGTAATGTCATCTGGCGTTAGGTCGTCGGTTTGCCCGAGTGCGCCAACAATCGCGCCAGTTTCAAGAAATTGGTTTAGCGTAGCCCCTACCGTACGCGTAAGCGTGCGCATTTCTAACAGGTCAGATGCGTCGCTGAAACGATCCAACTGCCAGCTTGCAGGCAGTGCTGGCGCTGTATCGGGTACTTCTATATCAGCCTGTAGTGCTTCAACAGCCTGTTCGTTTAGCGCGCCGTCATAACCAATGCGCGCGGCAGCGGCAGCCCACGCTTCAGGTGAAAGCTGTGTTAGAAGGCTTTCAGGATCATCTGCTTCTACCGGGGAAGCGGTTTGTGCGCCTCCTTCGCCGGGAATGATCTGACCACCGCTAATTTGTACGTTAGCAACCTGAGGCAGGTTTTCCAGCGCGGGTACAATTTCCTGCTCAACCAGATGCTGGAGCGCGTTACTGGCAGTGCTGTCCTGGCGGGTGCTTGCAAGATAGCCGAGCACACCGGCGGCGGTACCTTCAGAGAGTGCCGACCATACTTCAGGACTTAGTTGAAAAAGGAAGTTCGGGTCACGTTCTGCAATATAGATCAAAACATCAGCAGGAAGTTCACCAAATAACTGCCGCGCAAATTCCTGAGGGTCTGAACCTTCGGGAGCAGTGATCTGGCGTTGGGGCAGCCACACACTGTTGATTGCGCTAACAATATCGCTGCGGATACGATTCTGGTTTAAGCCAAAGTCATTGCGGGCAGTAATGACCGCGCCAAATGCGCCGGTTGTAGACGTTTCTACATTGGCTACATCGTCAACTTGACTAATCGCATCTTCCATTCGCCTGGTAACGATATTCAGCACCTGATCGCTGGTCATACCAGAGGCTTGCGCAAGGATAATCGTTTGTGGAAACTCAACCGCAGGGATCAACTCTTGCCGCAGTTGTGTGATGGCGACAACGCCTGCAATTGAAACCAATGCAGCGAATATCAGCGTAACCCACCTGAATCGCAGCGAAAGAGCAGTAATACTGGTGAAGAAGGCTTTCATAAATGGATTCCTGCTTTGTGAGAATGTTCACATTCGGCGGGCAATGTTAGTCTTAGTTTCATAGATTTGCTAGCGCGATTTAGTTAAGAATCTTGATGCGTGTCGCAAAAGTCTAAGGGCTTGGAAGCGCTGATGACTTCACCTACAATTTAGATGTTTCCGGGTTTGCCCGTAAACTGTTGCTATATAAGGATGGATGTATGTCTCAAATCATCTCCATACACTCGTTTCGCGGGGGAACGGGAAAATCGAACATCGCTGCCAACGTTGCCTATTTGCTGGCGAAAAATGGCAAGCGTGTAGGCATTATTGATACCGATGTGCAGTCGCCCGGTATACACGCCATTTTCGGCATTCGCGCCGGTGAATTAAAAAATACCCTCAACGACTACTTGTTGGGACGCGCGTCCATTGAAAGCGTTGCCCATTCACTTTCTCAAATAGCCGCTAACGATCCCCGCCGCAGTTATTTACTTAATCTGAATCTCTGGCTGATTCCTGCAAGTATCCAGCCTAATGAGATCGCACAGGTTTTGCAGAAGGGCTATGACGTTGGCCTTTTGAATGATGGTTTCCATCATCTGGTTCAGCGTCTGAATCTGGATGTGTTGATCATTGATACCCATCCCGGGCTGAACGAGGAGACGCTGCTCTCTATCGCCATTTCAGATGCGTTGTGCATCATCATGCGACCGGATGAACAGGATTATCAGGGAACTGCCGTCACGGTGGATATTGCCCGCAAACTTGAAGTGCCTAGAATGCGCATTGCCCTCTCGTTACGATGCAGCATTATTAAAGGAAGATATCGAAAAAGAATACGGTGTGCGGGTTGCAGGCGTGCTGCCCCTTTCAGAAGATGTAGCTGTAAACGCGAGTGGAGATGTTTTTTCGGCTGTTTACCCCAACCATGCCTGGAGTGAAACACTGCGCGCTATAGCCAGAGAATTGACTGCATAAGATTCTTTCGATTGCCCTGCATGGGTACCGGAATAGATATAAAAAGCGCCTACATGGAGATGCAGGCGCTTTTTATTCTGCTGCTATCGGTTAAGCCGCAATTTGATCCCCAGCCATACGCCGAAAAAGACGGCGGCGGCGAACAGCCAACCGGACACTGCGAAGGCGGAAATGCCGGAAAGTAATGTGCCAACAGTGCAGCCCAGTGCCAGCATTGCGCCCCATCCCATGAAAACTCCACCAAGCAGTGCAGTAGCGCCGCCCGTTAATGTTAGTTTGGGGAGTGGGGAAGATATGGGATATAAGGTAAACTAGCGGAATGAACCCATGTCCC
>CAZBPB010000016.1:0-1756 GCA_964493565.1 uncultured Pleurocapsa sp.
AATGGCAGCGAAGGCCTCGGCAATTGCTTGCCGCAGTTGTTCTGTACCTTCAGTAAATCCGACGAGCATGGATTCAAGGGCTTCATCGGTTGCAATAGCGCCCAACGCCATTGCCGCAGACAACTGAACCGTTGGTATTTGATCATTCAACAAAGGCTTAAGATCTTTGATTGCTTCTGCATCCCCAAGCGCGCCAAGGCACAAGCAACCTAACCTGCGTACATCTGCATTCATGGTACGCACAGCACGACGAAAAATGATCAATGTTCCTCTATCGCGGGTGTCGAGCAAAGCGGCAGCAATTCTTTCGCGGACGAGTGCGTACTGGTTCGGCGCAATTAGAAATGTACTTAACAAACGCAGTACATCACCGCGCCACGAAGCATCAGCACTGGCATAAGTCATCCATCTAGCGATGACTAGCAGGTTCGATTGCAGGATGTCTGATGCCGAGCTAAGGCGTTTCTTTACCAACGAGTCAACTTGCGTGTGTAAAGCCATATAACCAACTGCCTGCGACCACGTGAGTTGATTAAATCGGCTGGATTGTTCTTCGGCAGATGCATCTTTCAGCCATAAACTCGCCGCATATGCAGCAAGAAAGGGGTGTCGGAATTGATAGCGATCTCCACGATATCGTATCAGTAACCCGCTTCGACGCAAACTTGCTAGCAAACGACCCTGTGATGAGGCTTTCTCAGTATCTTCTGCCTTTCCCGCTTTATCATCCTTGCCTTCTTCTGTAGCAGTAGATTCCTCGTTTGATGCTATATCCGCTTCAATGCCGGCGATAGATAGCGCCTGCATACGGGCAACGGTGATATAACCATCGTCGAGTTGAATCGCGGCAATCTGTGCGAGGCGAGGGAGCAACTGGCTAAAAGGCTCATCCTTGGGGACAAGTTTGTTGAATGCCGTACGAATCCAACCCTCGTAGCCGGCAAACTCAACCTTTTCTTCGAAATTCGCCCATGATTTGAACACAACTTCAGCAGGATGCAAACCACGATTATTTAACAGCGCTCGCTCCAAACCGTCAGCAGCTTTTTCTTTGCTACGCTTACTACGTTTGCCACCGAATTGTGGCCATGAACCATGCCAACCTGTGACCGCTGTTTTTATGTCAACGTCATTCCAGGGACGAATGTAAATAGGTGTCAGGCCGAGTGAAAGTAAGTTTCCAGAACCCGAAATAGGACCTGCCACTATTGTGAGGTTGCTACCATACTGGGCTTTGAAGGCTTTGAGCCACGCCAATGCACGCGGGCGTTCAAATTCCGGTAGATCATCAAATCCATCAATGAGTACCAGCACAGTTCCCTGATTTAGTCGCTTGTAAAGCGCGCGGGGAATTGTGCTGGCAGTAACGCGCTTAACATTTGCTTGCACAGTGCGTACGAGCGGCTCAGCGGGGTCTGCTTCTTTACCAAATTCCTGTGTTGGCGCTAGCAGGTCTGCAAAATGGACATAGACTGGCATTAACCGCTTCACTAACGGAATGGTGTTTTTAAGAGCTTCATCTGCTTCAGAATCAAAATTGACACCACGCTCATTCGCCAGTCGTTCTTTCGCGCGTTGTTCAATGGTGATTCGTTCCTTGATACGCACGGCGCGGTCTTTTTCAGTTAGCGCAGCTTCTTCGCGGTCTAGCTTTTCTTGAATTTTGTCTGGCGGTGGTGTGAATTCTACGTGACCCAGACTGTACATTGCGATAGTGAGCAGGGCGGTGGTTCGCCCGCTGCCAGGCATGCCAAGC
>CAZBPB010000016.1:1790-2088 GCA_964493565.1 uncultured Pleurocapsa sp.
TCCTGTACCAAGCTCATCCATTGAGATTGTGGGAACATTATACGGCGCAAGCAGGAAAGGATGGTCGTGGACGTTGGGGATCACACGGAAAACATCATGAATTGCTTCGTCATCAGGAGGTGAGGCAAAAGGCATCGGAGGCAGAAAACGTGGTTCAACGATGACCTTTGAAAGCGGGATAGCGGTGCCTCCAAGGTGGGTGTATTCAGCTTTTTCGATCACGTCATTAACGTAGCGGCTATCTGCGCTTCGGGTTGCTGATTGTTGCGCACTTGATGCGCCGCCTCTTACTGTAAGT
>CAZBPB010000016.1:2098-3547 GCA_964493565.1 uncultured Pleurocapsa sp.
GAATTTGATGTCGAGCGCGATATACTCCGTAAGCACTCAGCCATCCTGCTGCCAGCCCAACACCAAAGTTCTCAAAGTCGAAACCCATCTAGCTCCTCCATACTCCGTGCACGGCGGCAAACTATAAAAAAATTCTACGCTTATGCCCTGTATTGATTTTGTTAGGAAATCTCCATGTCTGTAACCTTGAGAAAATGAAACATTGCAAGCACATACAATAAGGACAGCAAAAAACTGTTGAAGAAAGCTGTATTTACATGTCGGCAGCAAACGGCACACGGGGTAGTACAACGCCGAATCACCATCTGGTTATTGGTTGGGACAGCGTGTATATCGTAGGTTCTGAATGGCGCTGGCTGATGCTGGTAGGCGGCTTGCTGGTTTTGATGGCATTCTTGCCGTTGTTATGGCTGTCGGTAGCAGTAGATTCCAACTGGCAGTTTATGGGGACACTGCACAATTTTTGGGATGGCGGATCATATTTCTCCAAAATGCAATTAGGGCTAGCAGGTGATTGGTTGGTGACCTTTAGGCATACAGCCGAACCTCATTCCGGCGTGCTGATGCAAACCCTATATCCGCTGCTCGGGCATCTTTCCCGGCTAACTTCTATTCCAACCCTGGTGTTGTTTCATGTAGCAAGGGCTTTTGCCGCCTTGTTTATGTACGCGGCGCTCTATGTATTGGGCGCGGTTGTTTGGTCAAGAATTAACACACGACGCTTATTTTTTCTACTTACCGCATTAGGGGCAGGTTTTGGTTGGATATTGGCGCCAGCACTTAGCATAGTTGATTTCCCGGATTTTACGCTGATTCCCGAGGCGTTTCCGTTTTACAGTACCTTGATGAACGTTCATTTTCCGCTGACGATTGGCTGCCTTGCGCTGCTTGTAGGGCTGTTGATCATAGTCCTGCGCCCCGGAAACAACTTGTCTCATTCACTTCATTATGGCTGGGTGGCAGCTTTATTCCTGAGCTTAATGATCGGATTCTTATACCCACAGGCGATGATGCCGGTGGGGGCGGCGTTGGTATTGTTTACAGTGATCGTGTTTCTTCGTGAGCGAAAACTACCCACATATCTGGTTCGTTATTGTGCTGCCATCATCCTTCCGTTGATTCCAATGGCTGCTTATTTGATGTTGGTGGTAAGCGCTAACCCTACCATGCAAGCCTGGAACAGCCAGAATGTAACTTCGGCACCAAATCCCCTTTATTTTTTGTTAGGATTTGGGCTACCACTGATCGTGGCTTTACCCGGCATTTTTCGGGCGGTTCGCCGCTTTGAGCAGGATGGCGATCGGTTCATGCTGTTGTGGTTACTGTGCATTATCGCTTTTGTATATTTGCCAACCAATATTCAGCGTCGCTTCAGCGTAGGCATTATGATCCCTATCGCCTATTTTGCGGTACGAGCAATGCAGGATTTCTGGTATCCGCACATGAAAC
>CAZBPB010000016.1:3557-17486 GCA_964493565.1 uncultured Pleurocapsa sp.
ACTTGGCATATCTGCTATCAGTCCTCTGATCGTTTTGGCGCTGCCTGTGCTGCCAGCCGCGCGTGCGCCTGAGAGGGCATCTGGAATATTGCTGGAAGCTGATTATCTAGATGCGTTTAATTGGTTGGGACGACGTGGTGGAGATGGCCTGGTACTGGCAGCCCCGGTTGTTGGCGCATGGATTCCCGGCTACACAGGCTTCCGCGTTGTTTACGGGCATCCATATGAAACCTTAAATGCAGTGGTGAAAGAGCGGCAAATTGAGGCGTGGTATGCTGCCGAAAATGGTATTGATTGCCGTAAGTTGCTCGAAGACAATAACGTTCAATACGTACTTTTAGGGCCGCAAGAGACGCGTTTAGGTGCGGGTAATTGTGTGGAAAGTTTGCGCCAGATTACGCAGTTTGGCGATGTGGCCATATATGGGGCGTAGTAATGCCAAATATGCCGTCGCATTTTTGGTAGGCAGTATTCTCCTCTTAGCTGTTTTAGGATTTCAATGGGCTGGGCTTCCATTCACACCGGAAGCCCAATTTTCTGATTCAGCAACCTCGCATTTCCCCGCCTCACTTTTCTTGCGCGATACAGTGCTTACGCTGCGGGATTTTCCTACCTGGCGGGAAACCATCATGGCTGGGGCGCCGTTTGCGGCGAATCCGTTAAATAAGACTGCCTACCCCCTACAATGGCTTGCACTTGTTTTTCCGCCCGCTCAGCATTTGAACGTGATGCTATTTTTGCATATGGGGATCGCTGCAGTCGGCATGTGGCGCTGGACACGCATGCTGAATTTAAGCCGCTCCGCATCAGCATTTGCAGCCCTTGCGTACGCGCTTTCACCGCGATTGATGGCACATGCCGGGGCAGGGCATCTGGATATCGTGTATGCGATGGCATGGCTGCCGTGGTTAATGGGAGCGGCACGTGAATTGGGTCGCGCGCCAAATTTAGTCACCGTGGTGGAGTTTGCCCTGTTTGCAGGATTACTCATCTTGAGCGATGTGCGTATAAGTTTATTTGGCTATGCGGCAGCCGGAGTATATGCGCTGCTTGAAATGCGAGGGCATTTACGGCGGTCGCTAATATGGGTTATCCCTGTTGGAATGGTCTGGTTATCGCTGGCATTATCTGTACTCGTCCCGCTGATAGGCTGGTCACCGTATCTGAGCCGGAGTGGATTATCAGCAGCAGATGCAGGCGTTTTTTCGCTGGAATCTGGCAATTTTATCGGTGTTCTTCTGGCAGGGATGACTTCCAATGTAGAAATGTTGGTTTATGTGGGATTACCAATGCTTTTGTTGGTTATTGTTGGTTTTTGTGGGAAATTGCCACATAAATGGTTTTGGTTTTTCCTGATTGTGTGTGGGATAGTGTGGGGGTTGGGCGCAAATAGCATAATCTGGACTCTGATAAACAACCTTATCCCACAACTACGCTGGTTTCGGGTGCCATCTCGAGCCTGGATTATTGTGGAAATAGCCTTGTGTTTCATAGCTGCTTATGGCTTTGATACTATCGCGGTGTGGATGGGGAAAATCGAGGGGGGTGGGTACTGGCGTGGACTGCGGCGCTGGCGCATGGTATTGGCTTGCCTACTTGCGTTCGCGATTATTGGCGCGATATTTACGTGGTCTATGCTGCCATTACCAGACTTGAGTGGTTGGATATTGTTGGTCGGCGGGGCAGGAATGGCGCTGCTTCTCGCGGGCAGCTTTGGCAAATTACACTGGTCAGTAATTGTCAGCGGGTTGCTGATGGTCTTATTTGTGGAAATGTTGCTAAACGCCTCTTTATGGTTGGAGTGGCGTGGTGAGAGCGACTGGCTTGATCCCTATGCTCCGTTAGCTGAACGACTATTGGATGATGACCCTGTCCGGATATATGCACCAGCTTATAGTTTGCCGCAGCAGGCTGCTGAAGTGTATGGCTTGAATCTGTTCGGCGGTGTTGATCCTTTCCAACTGCGCGGCGTTTCTGAGGCGATTATGCGGGCTGGCGGAGTGGATCACGAGGGCTACAGCGTAGTGATGCCGCCTCTGGTTGGTGTGTTGGATAATGACCTTTCGACCGCAAATCAGGAGGCTGCGCCAAACACTAAAATGTTGGCAGATTGGTCAGTTAGCCATGTAATTGCGCCATACGAGATTAACGTGACGGGACTGCTGCTATTTGAAAATGTTGGAGGAGTAAATATATATCGGAATCTCGACTATCAGCCCATCAGTGATGACGCGCTGATAGAACAGGTATACCCGCAAGGATGGCCAGATTTACCCACCGCAGAGCAGATTGCTGATTTGAATAATATTACGATTTTGGCGGCATCAATTTCTGCAATCAGCCTGCTTATAGTGCTGTTAGCATTAGTGGGCTTGCGTCTACGCTCATGAGCCGCCGTTATTACTCATGGCTGCCGTTAATTGTATTAGGCTCTGCATTAGCTTTGCTGCTGCATCGCATTTTGCTTGGAGAAGTACTGTATTGGGGTTTACCCTCACTACAATTTGTGCCCTGGCGAGACTATGCTGTGGAACTCCTGCGTAATGGCGAACTGCCGCTTTGGAATCCATATAACGGGGCTGGTATGCCGCTTTTTGCCAATTACCAATCGGCATTACTTTATCCATTGAACTGGCCGAGTTTCTTGCTGCCAATAGGCTGGACGCTGAGCCTTACCTCTGCGCTGCATTTGTTCATCGCCGGGGTGGGGACATTTTCGCTGCTTAAGCGCATTGGCGCAAACGAAGTCGGTGCCGGTGTTGCCGGGATCGCGTTCGGGATGTGCGGCTATCTAGTGGCGCGTTTAGGAACATTCCCGATGATATCCGCTGCTGCGTGGCTGCCATGGCTCTTATGGGCAGTATATGGAGTCATGATATTGGGACGTCCGCGATCCGCTGCATGGTTCGCTACTTTCGCTGCCTTTCTCCTTCTAGCGGGGCACGCTCAACTTGCCTGGTATAGCCTAACGCTATCAGGATTATTTGCGTTATGGCTAGGGGCTATGCACCATCCGATTTATTGGAGACGCTGGCTCAAACTGGTTATTGCCGGAGCAATCGGGGTTGGTATAGCCGGGCTGCAGCTCCTGGCGACGGCAGAATTACTAGGGCTATCCCAGCGCAGTGATGGCGTTGATTACGCCTTTGCCATGAACTTTAGCTTCAACCCCATTCGCACCTTAAATTTACTGAATGGCAACATCTTTGGCACACCTGCAGACGGCTCGTATGCCACCGCCGGCGCCTATTTTGAAGATGCTGCTTATATCGGATTAATCCCGCTGTTTGGGGTGATTGCCGCGATCTGGCAGTGGCGCGCTAAACGTAAGAATGCTGATCTACTTTCGCAAACTGTCATGTTTTGGCTGTTAGTGGCCATTGTTGGTTTCATACTTGCTCTTGGCGCGAATACACCGATCTTCCCGTTTCTTTACGAGCACATACCAACATTTGACCTGTTTCAGGCACCAGTGCGGTGGCTGATATGGATGGTAATGGCACTTTGCATACTTGCCGGAATTGGCACAACCTGGTGGGGACGCAGCGCGCATTTGAAACGCTGGACGAAACGGTTGATGGCAGCGTGTATGGCGGCGATTCTGGCGGGAGCAATGGGACTGCTGACCGGGATTAGTGGCACAAACCCCCTGGTCCCGGCGCTTTTCCGCGCAGTGTTGATTATCGGACTATTAGGTCTATTTGCAGGATGTTTGACGTTGACGCAGCCTCCTCAGACTTCACCGGTATATATACGCTGGAGTGCCGCAGTTCTGATTGTGGTTGCGCTTGATCTTACGATCGTCAATTGGGGATTGAACCCGACAACCAGTGCTGATTTTTATGATCGTCGTCTGCCACAAATTGCGCCACCAGATCGTGGATTTTGGCAGTCACAGGATGAAGATGATCTGAAATTTGGACGCTATTTCATGTTTGATGATTACCGACCGGCGGCGGAACAGATTGAGGAATTGCGCCAGAGTAACTTACCAGATCTAAATTTGCTCGATCGTTTCCCACTATTCAATAATTTTGATCCGCTGTTATCGGGAAATTATGTGACCTATCGTAATATGCTAGAAACCCAACCCGATCACCAGGGTTTGCTACGCGCAGCAGGCATTAGTGTTCTCGTGACAGCAAACGGCGTGACATCCCTCGAAAATGATGCAAGCCAGGCGTATTGGGTAGGTGCCGCGTGCTGGCATACAGATGACGTTTCAACTGTCGAGGCACTTCGGCGATCAGATTTTGATCCGGAAATGCGTGTTGAGTTGCTAGGCGAAGGGTCATGTGATACGCCTTCATTAGCAGGAGACGCTGAATGGGTTGCCTTACCAGGAGAGGAACACTTTCAGATACAGGCTGACACCCCGGGATGGTTTGTACTTGCTCAAATCTATTATCCGGGCTGGTACGCATTTGTTGATGGCCAGCAAGTCCCCATAGAACGCGCAAATCTGGCATTCAGTGCAGTAGCGGTGCCAGAGGGTGAGCATACGATTGAACTACATTACAATCCATCGTGGCTCATCCCCGGCGCAATAATCACAATCGTGTCTTTGCTGTGCCTTGTGATACTCTTTTTATGGAATGGAAAGTCAGCGCCACCGTACAATACGGAAGAATCCGACCATGCGGGGTGAGCAATCGGCCATGTATTACAGTCCAACGGCGCGCCGCGCGCGGCGTCAAATGCAGCTTTCCGAACGCAAACTGGTCATTGCCGCTGGAGATATTCTGGCGGTGTTTGCCGCTGTGCTAATTTCACTACGCATCTGGGCGTTTGTCGGTAATATTGATTTCACGCTCGATTTCGTGCTGTCAAATGCTGTCTGGTTTATCTTCCTTGCCGTTTTGTGGGTGCTGCTGGCGCGTGCGAACGACTTCTACGATTTACGGGTGGCCGCTAGCCTTAACAAGACGTTGAATAAGCTGCTAATTATTGAGGCTCAACTCCTCGTCTTCTATCTGATAGTGTTCTTCGTTTCACCACGCGATGCACTGCCTCGCTTGTTCATTCTGTATTACGGCATCCTATCATTTGTTCTGATCAGCATCTGGCGCTTTGCACGTCCCGCTCTAGTGGGATGGGCTAGCCAACCTCGCCGTACTCTGATAGTTGGAACAGGCTGGTCGGCCATTACCATCATCGATTCCATAAACGAATATGCAGAGGGTGAATATGTGGTGCGTGGTGTGATCGCTTCGCCTGAAGAAGTCGGGCAGGTTGTTTCCGGTGCACCGGTTCTTGGCGCGGGTAGCGATTTGATGAATTTTGTGCTGCGCGATCAGATTACCGAAATCGTGGTGACTGAAACGAAAGCCTTGAGTGGGGGCATTTTTCAAGGTGTAATGGACGCATATGAGCATGGTGTTCGCATTGTGCCAATGACACTTCTCTATGAGGAAATCACCGGGCGTGTGCCTGTGGAACATGTAAATGATGATTGGGCGGTTGTTTTCCTACCTAAAACAACCGATACCGGCTTTGATCCATATCCTGCCATTAAACGGATGATTGATATCTTGCTTTCACTGGTTGGATTGCTGCTTATTGCGCCAATTTTGCCGTTTATTGCGCTGGCGATACGGATGGATTCGAAAGGGCGTATTTTCTATGCGCAAGAGCGCGTAGGCAAAAACGGTCGTATCTTTCGCATATACAAATTTCGCTCGATGATTAATGATGCCGAAGCAAAAACGGGCGCGGTGTTCGCCCAAAAGGGCGATCCGCGCGTAACCCGCACAGGAAAATTTCTACGCAAAACACGCTTGGACGAGGTGCCGCAGTTATGGAATGTGCTGCGTGGCGATATGAGTATGGTAGGGCCGCGCCCTGAGCGCCCTGAGCATGTGCAGCGATTGACACGGAAGATCGCTTTTTACCGCACACGCTTAATTGTGCGACCCGGGCTTACTGGCTGGGCGCAGGTTAGCTATAAGTATGGTTCTACTGATGAAGATGCACTGGTGAAGCTGCAATACGACCTATTTTACATCCGCCATGTAGGATTACTGCTGGATATCAACATCATGCTTCGCACCGTAGGTAAGGTGCTGAGCTTGAGCGGGGTGTGATGCAGCGCCTGACCGTCGAACGAACACTCACTATTGTTTTATTCATTCTTATCTTCGCCATTGCCGCCCGCATTCCTGTAGATACGGATACATGGTGGCATTTGCGCAGCGGTGAAACCATCCTGCAAAGCGGAATTATTTATACTGATCCATTCTCTTTTACCATGAATGGTCAGTCATGGATTGACCACAGTTGGGGCGCGCAGGTAATCATGTCGCTGTTTTGGAATGCGGGCGGCTACCTTGGCCTGACAATTTACATGGCGGGTCTGGCGACGGCAGGCATGCTTTTCGTCTGGCTTGCTTGCACAGGGAACGGCTACTTACGAGCTTTTGCAATTGTGTTGGGGGCAGCAACAGCGGCGGTATTTTGGTCGCCACGCCCGCAGATGATCTCGTTCTTCTTGAGCGCGGTTGTTCTCTATTTGCTGCTGGATTTTCAACGGGGTAAACATGATCGGCTCTGGCTTATCCCGGTCATTATGGCTGTATGGGGTAACTTACATGCGGGTTTCTCCATAGGGTTCATCCTCATGGCTGCACTGATCGCTGGCGAAGCGCTTGGTAACCTGTTTGCGCCAAAACGTGAACCTAAACTAAGCTGGCGAGGTGTACGTAAGCTATGCCTGATTTTTGTCGTTTCGCTGGCAGCGATTTGTATAAACCCCTACGGTCTTCAAATGCTAACCGTTCCCTTTCAGACAGTGGGTATCGGTGCGCTGCAAAATTTCATTCAGGAGTGGAATTCGCCTAATTTCCATGAACGGCAGATGCTGCCATTTTTAGCGCTGCTGTTTTTGACCTTTGGCGCGGCGGGTGCCAGCGCGCGGCGGTTGACATGGACAGATTTTATTTTATTCAGCGGCACAGCATATCTAGCGTTGAACGCCGGACGCAATGTGGCGCTGTTTGCGGTTGCGGCTACACCGCTGTTGACGACTTATGCCAACAGCGTGCTTCAAGAGCGTGGTTGGGTGATTCGTCCACAACGGCGGGTAACGCGGGTGATGGCAATTGCCAATATTGTGATCATCGTATTAGTTGGGTTAGGTGCTGCGGTCAAGGTGCTCGCTGTGATGACCCCGCAGATGGTGCGTGAAGCATTAGACATGACACTACCTGTTGCAGCGGTGGAACACTTGAAGACGGAATCGCTGCCAGCGAACCTGTTTAACAGCTATAACTGGGGCGGTTATTTAACCTACTTCGCGCCCGAATATCCAGTTTTTGTAGACGGACGCACCGATTTATATGGCGACGATTTTCTAACAAACGCTTATCTGAATACAGCCCTCGCCGGGGAAGGATTCGCCGGGACACTTGATCTGTATGGCATCAATTCCGTGCTGATTGAGACCGGAAGCGGGCTTGCCCGAGTGCTTAGCGAGTCCCCGGATTGGGATGTAGCCTATCAAGACGATATGGCTTCGGTAATCGTGCGCCGTACACCGATTGCGGGGCAGGGCGAATCCGATGGCTAAATCTACACCCTCAAGCGTTCTGACGCTCGGCGGCTTACTTGGCGATTGGCGTTTACTGTTAATCTTGTTTCTGGCTTTGCGGTTGGGAATGCTGCTTGTTTACCAACCGCTGTTGATTGGCGGCGCAGAGCGCGGCATTACAGCAGGTGGTGATTTCCTGACTTATTACCATCTTGGCGCACTGTCTGAAAATGGCTTGCTCCCTTTCCGCGATTGGTGGAGTGAGTTTCCGCCAATTCCTTCATGGTTAAATATCATCGTTTATCAACTCGCTGGTCGCGCCAGCTATACTGGCTTTGCGGTGCTGTACGGCATTTTGATGCTGGCTTGTGAAGTTGGCAATCTGACATTGGTGCGCAAGATCGGGTTCAGATTGCACGGCGCGCAAACGGGTATGGCGCTAGCCTGGATATATGCGTTAATGCTTACTCCAGTAGTGCTCCAATGGTGGACGTTTGAGCCGCTGGTAGCTTTTTCGTTATTACTGTCACTTAACTGGCTGTTGGCAGGAAAAAGCAATCGATCCGCATTCGTGGCTGGAATTGGCGCGCTGGTCAAATTTACACCTGCGCTTATGCTAGGCGCGGTCTTCCGCTTTCGGGCGATGGGCTTAGCCCTGCGCTATCTGGCTACTGTCATGATAATCTTTGTTGGTGTGTATGCGGTGTTATTACTGCAAAACGCACAGATGACTACGCCTTCTTTAACTGCACAGTTTAGTAAATCCTCGTATCAAACCTTGTGGGCACTGATTGATGGTAATTATCGCACCGGCAATTTTGGCCCCGTTACCGAGCGTTTCGATCCTGACACTGCCTCCCAATTAGTAGGTAACCCTGCTGTCATACCCGGTTGGTTGCGCCTCGCCGTTGCGGCTTTTATGGGTTTATTTGTGTTTGCGCGCACACGGCGTTTTGACGATCGTGGTTTGGTGGCTTTTGTCGCAATCACACTGCTGATCTTTTTTCTTCAGGCGCAAGGCTGGAGTCCGCAATGGCTGGCGCAGCTTTTGCCATTGTTGCTGTTATGCTTCCCAACGCGTGATGGCATTATGGGGCTGGTCGTTTTGTGCCTTATCGTATTTGCTGAATACCCGTTTCTCTGGCTGCGAACAGGCGATAGTAATGGGATCATGACAGGTTCTCTTTTGACGCCGTACAGTATTCTGGTGATTGCGCGTACGGTCGTGCTTATTGGCTTTGCATTTGCCTTGTACCGCAGGCTGCGACAAACCGTCGTTGCGCCATGACCGCGTATCTACGGCGATATTCATCGGGGATACTTTTTGGTATTGTGGCGCTCACCGTTGCGTGCCTATTAGTGCGTGGGCTTGTAGGCGCGCCAGCCTATACTGACGCTTACTACCATTTCAATGCTGCCCAACGTTTTGCTACGGGCGAAGGGCTGACTGATACCTATCTATGGACGTTTTTTGGTTCACCTGAAGCTTATGATGGCTCCCAGCCACTGCCGTCACATCTGTACTGGATGCCATTATCATCGCTTGTGAGCGGTGTGACTATGGGATTACTGGGAAATAGCTATGCGGTTGCACAATTACCCCTTCTGTTTTGCGTTGCCGGAGCCGCCGCAGTTTCTTATAAATTAGGCTTTCGACTGGGTGGCACGCGCCGGACGGCATGGTGTGCCGGGTTAATTGCTTTGTTTGGAGGATTCTTTGCCCGTTTCTGGGGCACGATAGACACCTTTGCCCCGATTGCATTGATCGGCTCGCTCGGACTGTATGTGCTTGGTAATGCTTTTGCGAATCTGAAAGTTGATTCAACACGGTCGCTTATGCTTGGTTGGGCGGGCGCTGGCCTACTAGCGGGGCTGGCACATCTAACGCGCCCCGATGGATTACTGCTGTTTTTGACCGCATGGGCCGTCATTCTATGGGCGATGCTTCGCCTTCGCTTGTGGCGTAGGGCGGCTTCAGCGGGTGCATTGCTTACGTTAGGTTACTCGCTCATCATGGGGTTCTGGTTTGTCAGAAATCTTGAGGTGGTTGGATCGGCATTACCAACAGGTGGGTTGCAGAGTATATGGTTTACCGAATACAACGATTTGTTCAATTATCCTCCCACTGCCAGTTTTGACGATTTCTGGAATTCTGGCGGTTTAAAACTAATGCTTAGCACTCGCTGGCAAGCTTTCGCCGGGGCAGATGGCCTATTGGCGGGCAATCTCGGTACATTTATCGCCGTTGAAGGCATGGTGGTGATGGCACCGCTGATGCTAGCCGGGTTGTGGATAAGGCGAAAACAATCATTTTTAGCGCCATTCTGGGTTTACGCGCTTGGCCTGCATTTAGCGATGACGCTGGTGTTTCCGTTTCCCGGTGTGCGTGGGGGCTTGTTTCATGGCGCGGCGGCGTTGTGGCCGTGGTGGGCTGTATTAGGTGTACTTGGCTGTGAAGATATTGTGCGCTGGGTGGCGAAGCGGCGTAAATCCTGGAATCCCGTTGTAGCGATTCCGATCTTTACCTTTTCGCTGGTCGGCTTCGCCATTTTTCTTAGTTTGATGATGGGCACACGAGGAATTGTCATGCCGACAAACGGTTTGCCGTCATTCTACGCTGAGTTGAATGAGGCCTTGCCGGCGGATGCACGGGTATTGATTAATGATCCCGCCGCATTGTATTACTTTACGGGGCGCGGCGGCGTAGTCGTGCCAAATAGCAATCCTGACGTGATTCCTGAACTGGCAGATCGTTATGATCTGGAATATGTGGTGTTTGAACATGCGGGTTTGCCGACGCCGATGCTGGAAGCGTGGGATAATCCGCCTTCTTTTCTAACACCCCTTGAGTTTAATCAACCAGAAGCGAAACTGTATGCCATCGTCCGGTAGTTTTAAGCATTTTCTTCCCGACGCCATTCTGGTTATTGCCGCGTTGAGTATGACCGCGTTATATGCGCTTTCTGTAGGCAGCGGCTTCCCGTTGGATGATGCATGGATACACCAAACCTACGGTCGTAATCTGGCAGAAACTGGCCTGTGGTCGTTTGTACCCGGCGTAGTAAGCGCTGCTTCAACATCGCCAATGTACACCATAGTCCTTTCTATTGGCTACAAGTTGAGCATCCCATTTGCATTCTGGACGCACGGGATCGGCGGGCTGTCACTTGCACTAACTGCTCTAGTCGCGCGGAGGATGGCACTCCAGATTACGCCGAAGCTTCGTGGGATAGGGTTTGTAACTGGCCTTGCAATAATTTTTTCATGGCATTTATTGTGGGCAGCGGCTTCAGGAATGGAGACAGCACTTTTCAACCTGATGACCATGGTCTGTATTGGTTGGGCATGGCGTGAACTGAGCGTAAATCGGTCTTCAAAAGCACTGCATATCATCCTGCGCGGTGTAATTTTTGGTATTCTGGCAGCAGTTACAACACTTACACGGCCCGAAGGTATCCTACTGGTCGCTTTGATTGGTTTATGTCAGTTGATTGCCCGTCCCAATATGCGTTGGCGAGACGTGGGTATATGGGGCAGCGCATCAGTTGTTGCGTTTCTTGTGTTGATGACTCCATATTTGCTGTTCAATCTAGATGTGACCGGCGGGCTGCTGCCGACAACCGCAGCTGCAAAGCAAATATACGCTGCGCCAATACGCGCTCTCGGGTATTTCTGGGGTTTACGCCTGATGACTATCCCGTTACTGGCGGGCGGGCAGGTACTACTAATTCCCGGCATAATCGTATATGTGATTATAGTTCTTAAGCGGCTACGGAATGAGCGCTGCGCGCTGCTATTCCTTTTGCCTCCCGTTTGGGGTGTGGCTTTAGTGGCACTTTATGCGTGGTGGCTACCGTTAAACTTTCAGCATGGTCGCTATGTCATTCCTGCATTACCGGGCTTAATTTTTGCGGGTGTTGTAGGTACCGGGCTGCTCTTGCAATCTGCTCGCCGTCCAATGATGGCAAGAGTGCTAGTGCGTGCGCTGGCGTTAGGCGCAGGGTTGTTGATGGTCGTTTTTGCCTTTGGTCCAGGGCTATCTAGTTACCAGTTGGATGTACGGGTCATCAATGAAGAAATGGTCGCGCCAGCACATTGGATTGCTGAGAACCTGCCGTTGAATGAAATGCTGGCAATTCATGATATTGGCGCCGTCGGCTATTTTGCGCCTCGCCCGATGCTGGATATCGCCGGCCTGGTTTCACCAGAGTTTATTGATGTGATTGCTGATCCTGAAGGTCAGTGGGCTTTGATGCAGCAAGGAAATGCCCGTTACTTGATGGCCTTTCCAGATCAGGTGCCAGCTGAAAATACTGAGGATCCACGACTATGCCCGATCTATGAGTCGGATGGGAATGCCACTACCATTGCGGGTGGTAAGAAAATGACTGTGTATGTTCTTGCGTGGGATGAGGCCTGTCCTGAAGACCTTGTGATTGGTGTAGATTCGTAAAGTTGACCGTATGAGCGCAGCCTATACAATATTCATATATGACAGACCTATTTAAGAAACTTAATGTACTTCTTCGCGCCAGTATTAGCGATCTTGCCAGCCTCGATCGCGATATTTTGTCTACGTCTCCTTCCATTGGCAAGCGCTTTGATCGTGATCTTAAAGAATTGCATAAGCGTATTGATGAAGCCTATGCTTACGAAGATGAATTGAATGCACGTATTTCATTATTGGAACGCGATGTTGGTCGTTTGCAGGACGAAGCGGATGAAAAGCTTGGCGTTCATCAGGTAGATGCGGCACGTCGTTTGACCGAGCAAGGTCAACGCGCGAAACAGCGGCTATCAATGGCGCAGGCAGATTTACGTGAGCATAAGCAGTTGACCCAGGAACTGGTACTACGGGTGAGCGAACTGGAACATGCGGTTGAGCAGGTGCGACAGCAAAAAACAACACCGCCCGTAGACGTTAAATCCACTGAAGCGCGTGCATCCAGCCCACTGGACGATCTGAGCGCTGCGTTGCGCAATGCAAAAGATGCTTTTACGGAAAGCTCGGCTAAGGCCGATGCCTCTGTGCCACCTTCTAAGTCAGAGACCTCGCCCCCCGCTGACGATCTAGAAAGCCGTCGTCAAAGATTGAGTAAGCGATAGGGAATGTCTGTATACCGCGTTCTGGTAGTGACAAGCGATTACGATGTGCTTCAGCGCATTCGCAGTGTGCTGCCTGAAGAAGAGGTAACGCTGCAGCCCGGTTATTCACATCTGGATGCAATGTATCTCGCGAATACGGTTCATTTTGATGCGGCGTTTATTGATGCATCAATTGGTGATAAGCGTACTGGCGAGCCAACCTACGCCGTGTTGTCTCGTACAAACAGCGATTTGCCGCAAATAGTCTACCTTCCAAAAACATCGGCACTAAGCGGTGCCACAATTCAAACCAGAGAAGATGCTGTAGTGTTATCCGCGCTGGATGAGGCAACGATATCGCGTGTTTTTGATAAAATATTAGGGCTGGAATCGGACGTAACCTCTGGAACTGGACATCCAACATCAAGTTGGAATAAAGCCGGGCTTAGCCAGTGGTCGCCTGAAGAAGTGCAGGCCTTTTTAACCCTTAGTCGTTCCTTAGCCGAAGTACTTGATCTTAATGAGGTGCTGAGCCGCGTAGTTACAGCTGCTCGCGATTTGACCAATGCTGAAGAAGGAATGATCCTGCTGCCGGATGGAGAATCTGAGCAGCTATATTTACGCGCCAAAGTTGGCATCGATTCTGAAACGGCGCGTAATTTCCGCGTGAAAACACAGGATACACTTGCAGGACAGGTATTCAAACTTGGCAAGCCTACTTTAATTGGTCAAAGCGGTCCACAAAAGGTTAAGACAGAATATTTTGTCAAATCGTTGTTGTACGTTCCGATTTTACTGAAGGGGAAGGCGCTAGGTGTTTTAGGTGTCAACAACCGCCATAAAGAGGATATTTTTGATGAACGCCATCAAGATCTGCTCTTGAATCTCGCCGCTTATGCCGCTGTAGCGATTGAAAATGCACGAGTGCATGGTCTGAGCGTGAAACGTGCGCGGGAACTGAAAGCGCTAGTGGATGCGGGTGAAGTAATCAACCAGTCGCTTCAGCTAGAAAATACACTGGCAATGGTGGTAGAACAGGCTGTGCGAATACTTAATGTAAGTGATGCTTTCGTATTGGAAATGGATCGTGATGCCGGGGTTTTCCACTTGATTGCGCGCCGCCGCCACTTGATGTGGCGGGCAGGGCAAGAACCTTTGGTACTGATTTCAGATATCCCGGAATTGGATGCCGCCATCAACGGTCGTGGGTTAACTGTTATCTCATTAAGCTCCAGTTTACACGCTGCGCGCTGGTTGCAGGCCAATGGGGCGCAAAATGCATTATTGATCCCGATTGCCGGCGACACATCGCTGCTGGG
>CAZBPB010000016.1:17496-20500 GCA_964493565.1 uncultured Pleurocapsa sp.
TGCATCCCGCTGATGATCGTGTGATGCCCAGCTATGAAGAAATGTTACGTATGCGAAACCTCGTAAGTGACATTATCGTTGAACTTGCTAAAGGTAGAGAACGTAATCCTTCACAGGTTTACAAACTGGCAGATGAAATCAATCGCATACTTGGCACGGACTGGACTGAATTTGCATATCAGGCAGACGATCAGACCTTGGCAGTGCAGCTTTCAGTGGGAACAACCGTGCGCGTGGGCGAAGATGAACTCGCTATTGAGATTTCGATGCTTCCAGAACTACTAAATGCGCTGGACATGCAAGTTGTTGTCAATACCCATCGTAGCGACCCATATCTTAATGAAGGGGCGAGGGTGCTGCTTGACTTTAGCGGAAACACTATGGTTATGGGATTACCATTAGCCCAGCGTGGTGTTGTGACCGGAATGATTGTATGTGGCGACTCTGAGCATGATCATTTTTTCAGCCCGCGCGAAATCGATCTAGCACGCGCACTGATGGCGCAAGCCACAACTGCATTAGAGAATGCGCAGTTATATCATGATTTGCAAGCTAGTATGCGTGAGCTTCAAGCGACACAGGCGCGGTTGATTCAAGCTGAACGTCTTTCGGCTATGGGTGAATTGGCTGCCGCCGTTGCCCATCAGATCAACAATCCTTTGACTACTATTCTTTCAGACAGCCAACTGCTTCTGGAGCGGAAACAGCCAGATACCATTGAATATGACGCTCTTGCGGCTATTGTTAGGGCGGGTAAACGCGCGAAAGGTGTGGTCAGAAGATTGCTTGCGGCTGTGCGCACGAACGCCGATGCCGGGGTTGAATCTGTTGACGTGGTCGCAACCGTTGAGGATACGCTGGCACTGGTACGACAGTATCTTGAGCGTGATGGGGTGAAGGTATACTGCAAAGTCCCGCCATCTCCAATACCTTTGGTTCATGCCGTACCGGGGGAACTTGAAGATGTATGGTTAAACTTGCTGTTGAATGCGCACGACGTACTTGTCGCTCATGCCAACGGCGAAATCAAAATAGAAGTGCGTTATTTGCGTGCCGAACAGCATATCGCAGTAGAAATTAGTGATAACGGCCCGGGCATACCTGATTCAGTGATAAACGATATTTTTAAACCATTCTTCACCACAAAACCGTTAGGTGAAGGTACAGGTCTTGGTTTGCATATTGCCCGGCAAGCGGTTGAGCGCACGGGCGGGACGATAAATGTCCGCAGCGATCCTCAATCCGGGACGCGATTTGTGGTACTGCTACCTGCACTGGGATAGGGGGATTTTTATGACGTTACTTTATGTGGTAGACGATGATCCCGATGTACTGGATGCCATGGGTCGCGTCCTAAAGAGCGAGGGCTACCTCGTGGACTTGCTGCCTTCCGGGTTTCTTTTGCTAGATTCATTGGAAAGACGTGTCCCCGATCTGGTCATCCTCGATATTATGATGCCAGAAATGGATGGTATAACGGTGTGTCGTCGCCTTCGCGAAGACCCGCGCTACATTTCGCTGCCGGTGGTCTTTTTGACCGCAAAAGGTACGACCGATGATGTTGTAGCCGGATTGGACGCGGGTGCAGATGACTATGTGGTTAAGCCATTTGAACTGCCTGAATTACGCGCGCGTATCTCTGCAGTGCTTCGCCGCAGTGAGCGTGATGCTAAATCCACAAATGTGCTGCAAATGAACGATCTAAGGCTGGATTCTGATACTTATCGTGTCTACGTCAATGATCGTGAAATACAACTTACTAGTACTGAACATCGGCTTTTGCGCTACATGATGGAGCATCCGGGGCAGGCGCTTTCGCCGGGGCATTTATTGCAGGCTGTTTGGGAATATCCGCCGAACACCGGTGATCCTGATTTAGTACGCGCCCATATGCGCAATCTTCGAGCAAAAATAGAACGCGGCACCAGTAAAAAATACATTCGTACTATTCACGGTGTTGGGTACATGATTTCGGCATAGATTTCATGAAAGTTTCATACCCGTTCAGCGAACTTCATGCGCGTAACCATTATACTAAAGGGAATAACCGCGAAATCTCATTGAAGTAGGCAGCATGTACGAAATCTTGATTGTTGATGATGACGCGCAAATGCTGGATATGGTAGAGCTAGTCCTTCGTCGCGAAGGTTACCTGGTTTTGCGGGCGGCTACGGCATCTCAAGCACTGAATTTGCTAGAAACGACCACGCCCGATTTGTTCATCATTGATGTGATTATGCCCGGGGTAGATGGCCTTTCATTGTGCCGGAAGCTCCGCGAAAATGACGCAACAGCACGGCTTCCCGTTATCTTCTTAACCGGATCGGCATCTACGCTTGGGGTGGTGGATGCGCTTGAGTCGGGCGCGGATGACTACATTCGTAAACCTTTCGTGCCAAGAGAGTTAGCTGCTCGCGTCAGATCCCTTATTCGCCGTTCCGCGCAATATGTTGAGCGTGACGCCCCCATTATCCACTTGCACCGTATAGACTGCCGAGTCACCCTGGGGGATCGAAGTGTAGTGTTAACGCGTGTCGAATTTGATCTGTTAAAGTACTTATGTAGTGCGCCATTCCAGATGCACACGGCGGAAACGCTGCTTACTGCTGTTTGGCGATATCCAAGCGGCGTGGGCGATGCAGCATTGGTACGCAATCATATTCGCAATATACGCCGCAAAATAGAGATTGATCCCGAGCGTCCGGCAATTTTGCAATCACGGCATGGGCGTGGATATGTTATTAAAGCGCGCCCTGAAATTGAACTTGAACCCGCTTTTCAACTGCATTGACCCCGTGGGGCGGTTTACGGATCGTCCCCCGTTAATATTTCTCAGAGATTTGCACAAAACTCTATCAACATCTTTACACTGGACGCATTTTGTCCAGCAAGCGTCGTGGTATAGTGAAAATGCCTGAGAGTCTATTTTCTGGCGGCATAAGTATGGGCGGAGTTACCCGTTCAATGCGAAAGTTATTCAAAAAAATCATCCTGATCCTCGATG
>CAZBPB010000017.1:0-3684 GCA_964493565.1 uncultured Pleurocapsa sp.
TGGTGGCGACTTCCCAATCGTGATTTTCGTCCTCGCGCTGGATGAACGTGCCGTACTGCCCGAAAAGGGGCTGTAGTATCCACTGTTGAATCTCGACGCGATCGGTAGAATACAGCGCTTGTGCCGTCAGCGGGTTAATGCCGACAATCTGCGACGTCCCGCCCTCGGCGCGAATATAGGCGATCTCCTCTTCGTTATTCCCGTTCAACCGCCACAGCGGAAACGTCGCGTTGAAGCCTTCGCCGGGGGTAATGGTAAATTGATCTGTGCCGTCAAGTCCGCTGCGGTAAATCTTGAATTCATTGCTGCCCCACTGGGCAGAAAACGCGATCTGAGTCCCGTTCGGGTTGAAGCTGGCGTACAGTATATTGACACCGTTCGGGGTAATTTGCACCGTATCCTGACCGTCGGAACCGGTCACGAACAGACTGTAAACGTCAGGATACGTCGCCGGGTCTGCTTCCCCCCGATAGGCAATATGAGTGCCGTCCCATGAAAACTGCGGATCGATCTCGTTTACGCCTTCCGTATGGGTAAGGTTGGTAATTTCATAGCGAAGATCATCCGCCACCCGCGGCGTTGTGGGATCGTTATCGTGGTCAATCCAACCCGTTTGGTCAAGGAGCTGCCCCGCATCGAAAAGCGTCATCGTATGGATGTCGGTGGTCGTGCCATCTGTGCCGGGGCCGACGTAGACGATTTGACTGAAGAAGGGGATTTCGACAGACGTCTCACTGCCTTCAGGAACAGCAGTATGTGTAGGTGTAGGAATTACCTGCGCCGAAGCCGTTAGTGGCATGATGCACATGAGACCCATGCAGATTACCCTGAGCCATCGTTGAATCCACTGGCGAGTCATGAGGATTATCCTTCTTCACACCGTCAATTATCATTAGATCATATTATATTCGTCTCTATAGGGTCAATCGGATTGATTGTCAGTGAATTCGGAAAAGGGGAGAAACAGCCCTGTGCCGCCGTCTAAACATGACGTTAAACTGTCTATACTTAATAGGGGTAATTATGGGGCTGTTGCTCAACCGGCCTATCAGACGTCGAAAGGAGTACGCGCATGGCTGGTTACTTAATGCCCTTCTGATTGCGGAGGGTGTATCATGACCACCGCGAAGTGGAAACCGCGTAAAATGCAACAAATGGAAAATCGGTCACTTTCATTAGCCAGCGAGTATAGATAAACATGCCTATTTTTGACTCCGTTACTTCGGACATTCAGCCGCTGCTTGCAGACGCTCAAACGATTTACGGGCTGCGTCCTGATCACCGTCTGGTGTCGTATCAAAATCTTCGCCATGCTCTATCGCTGCACGCGACGACAACACCAGACAAGACGTTTCTGATCCACTATGATGCTGACGGCGAGCGTGAAGAATTTTCTTACGCCCGGTTCAATGCGCAGGTGCATCAAACGGCGGGCTTTCTGTATGACGACCTCGGCATACGACGTGGCGATAGGGTGGCTACGCTGGCCTATAACCACGTTGATACGGTGCTGGTGTACTTCGCCTGCTGGCTACTCGGCGCAACGGTTGCCCCGCAAAACCCGGCGGAAGATGACCGCCGCATCGCTTTCATTCTACGTAACTGTGAAGCCAGAGTGTGCTTTGCGCGCCACGACTATATGGAACGCGCTGAAGCCATCATTCATGGAGATGATGCCGATGGTCTGGGCGTTCCCAACATCATGCAAATCGTGCAGATGGGCGGCGAACCTGATGACCGCTATCCACATTTTGCCACCGAAACCGCGCATCGCCCCGATACCTTTGTTTCTACGTCTGAACGCCCGCAGCTAGATGATGAAGCCCTGCTGGTGTATACCAGCGGCACCACCGGCGCCCCTAAAGGGGTTGTGCTGACGCAATATAACCTGCTGGTAGATGCGCTGGGCATCAGCCATGCGCAGGCAATTACCGGCGGACAGCGGTTGATGTGCGTGCTGCCGATCCATCATGCAAATGGCATTGTCGTTACGCTGATCACGCCTTTATTTGTTGGCGCATCGGTGGTGCTAAACCGCGCTTACTCATCTTCGCATTTCTGGCAGCGGATCGCCCGTGAACAGGCACATTTAATCAGCGTGGTGCCTACCTTGCTGCAATATTCGCTGGATTATGCGGCGGCACAGGAAGCAAAAGGCGCATCTATCTGGGGAGACGGCGTTCACAGGAGCGATTTGCGCCACTTTCGACATCTGATGTGCGGCGCAGGCACGCTAGCAATGGCGCTGGCGCGCGAATTTGAGGATAAGTTTGGCTTTCGCGTGCTGCACGGTTATGGCTTAAGCGAAACCACCTGCTATTCATGCCACCTGCCGCTGGATTTAAGCTGGGAAGAGCATCGCCATTGGATGTATGACTTCGGCTACCCCAGCATCGGTACTGCCGTTTTGCCCAATGAAATGTCAATTTTCAGCGCCGATGGCAGCGGAGTCGAGTTGGGCGCGGGCGAACGCGGCGAAATCTGCATACGCGGGCATAACGTGATGCAGTATTACTTCAAGCGACCCGATGCCAACGCCGAAGCCTTTAAGTTTGGCTGGTTTCGCAGCGGCGACGAAGGTTTTTACGAGCTGGATGAAAGAGGGCGGCGCTTCATTTTCATCACCGGGCGCATCAAAGAGCTGATCAACCGCGGCGGCGTGAAATTCAGCCCGTTTGACATTGAAGAAGTGCTTATCAGCTATCCCGGCGTGAAAGTTGGGCTGGCGGTGGGCTTCAAAAATCACTATATGGGCGAGGAAGTCGGCGCGTATGTAGTGCTCAATGAGGCGGCGGTGGTGAATGTAGAAGAACTTATCGCCTACTGCCGCGAACAACTTACCTTTGAAAAAGCGCCGAAAGTGGTAGTTTTTGGTACTGAAATTCCTGTGACCACTACTGGCAAATATCAACGGCTTAAACTGCAAGATCGCTTTGCCGAATGGGAATATACGCAGTTTCGTAAGTGAAATCTCGTGCAAAAGTGCCAATAAGCTGACCAATGCTTTGGTTTCTTAATATTTGCGCGGTATTTTGTTACCTGCAAAAATAGATAGTCCTCGTTTAACTCTGTATTCTGTTTCAAGGAGTTGGTATGCGAACCAAACGTAGTTTTATTTTGGCAGCACTGATTGTTGTGCTTATTGCGTCATCGTTCGGGATGGCCTCAGCACAGGATGATCTTGGTTCGGAAGGCAATCCGATTCAGGTTTATTTCGTTCCTTCGGTTGAAGCCTCGGTGATCACCACTGGCGGCGATGTGATGGCACAGGCGCTGGCAGAGGCCACTGGCCTGAACTTTGAGGTGTATGTCCCGACTTCGTATGCCGCGACGATTGAAGCCATGTGCGCCGCGCCGGATAGCTCGATTGGCTTCATCCCGGCAGCCGGTTACGTGATCGCCAACGAGCGCTGCGGCGTAGAAGTTGCCGCCGCTGCCGTTCGTAATGGCTGGAACGTGTATTGGACGGAATATATCGTTCGCCGCGATGCCCCGATCTACACCTTCGGCGACCTTGATGGTAAGACATGGGCAGTGCCCGACAGCGGTTCAACCTCTGGCTATATTGTGCCCGCGGTGGAACTGGAAGCCGCTGGCATTACCCCCGCTGAAGTCGTTGAAGCCGGTGGTCACAATCAGGTGGTGCAGGCCGTGTACAGCGGCGAAGTTGACTTCGGCACAACC
>CAZBPB010000017.1:3694-18316 GCA_964493565.1 uncultured Pleurocapsa sp.
AACCTTCTTCAGCCCGGCGATTGTCCCCGGTTCGCCGTGGAGCGTTGGTGACCTTGCCGAGCCATACGACCTGACCGTTGACGAATCTCGTATTGGTGATGACGGCGGCCTCTTTGTTGGTGACGTGCAGGTGATGGATGCCCGCGCCAATATCCGTGAAACTGCGCCGGATGTTGTGGATCAGGTTCGCATTCTCCGCCTGAGCGCCCCGATCCCCAACGATACCCTGAGCTTTGGCCCGGATTTCCCTGAAGAACTACAAACTCAAATTCTGGAAGCTCTGTTCGCCTTCGCCGAAACTGATGCGTGGGCAGAATCCATCGGTAACCCCGACTTCTACGGCTGGAGCGGTATCGCCCCGATTGACGACGCTACCTATGACTCGGTGCGTCTGCGTCTGGAGATCCTCGGCCTGACGGAAACCGACATTTTCGGTGGTTAGTTCTCAGCGGCACTAACGTTTGTTAAAATACGGACAAAGGTTACGTGCCTTTGTCCGTATTTTCTTTTTGCCCAATATAATCTTCGAGGCACACGCACAGCGCATATGCTAAAAATTGAGAATGTCAGCAAAATTTACGACAATGGGTTTCAGGCGCTGCACAACATCAGTCTGGAAATTCCCGATGGTCAGTTCGTCGCCATTATCGGCCTTAGCGGTTCCGGCAAGTCTACCTTGCTGCGCTGCATTAACCGGCTGATTGACCCCACCGAAGGCCGTATTACATGGCAGGGCATAAATATTACTGCCGCCGCCGATGACGAACTGCGACAAATTCGCCGCCGCATCGGCATGATTTTCCAGCAGTTCAATCTGGTCAAGCGCTCCAGCGTGCTGACCAACGTGATCACTGGCAGGCTGGGATACGTGAACCCGGTGTTCAGCATTGTTAATTATGTGCCGGGTGGCGAAAAACAACGGGCAATGGCTGCGCTTGAGCGCGTGGGTATTGCCGATAAAGCCTATAACCGCGCCAGTACGCTCAGCGGCGGTCAGCAGCAGCGTGTGGGCATTGCTCGCGCCCTGATGCAAGAGCCGGATTTGATGCTGGCAGATGAGCCAGTCGCCAGCCTTGACCCGGCAACCTCTCATTCGGTGATGCGCTATCTGGAACTGTTAAATAAAGAGGACGGCATCACCATTCTTTGCAGCCTGCACTTTTTGAGCCTTGCCCGCGCTTACTCAGACCGGGTGATTGCCCTCAAAGATGGGCGGGTTGAATTTGACGGCTTACCCTCTGAAATTGACAATGAACGTTTCAAGCAAATTTACGGCGAAGATGCCGTCGAAGTTGAAATTCACTAGGTGCGACCGATGATTAAATCCAGCAGCCGCTCTATCTTACGCCGCATCGTCATCCTCTTAGGGATATTGATCGGTTTTGTCATCATTTCTTATGGTTGGACGGTGACACAGATCAACCTTGACCGTCCGCAAGAACCGGTGCGCCAACAAAATGTGACCAATGCCCTGCGCGAACTGTTATCGCCTAACGTGTTCACACAGGATTACGCGATAAATTCCACCACCACTTCGGTACTGGTGGACTGTCCTGCTGACGGCAGCGTTCCTGAAGCGCCCGCCCCGCCAGAAGATGGCTCGTCATATATTGTGGTCACGCCGCCTTGCGCCAGCGCGGGCGAAGTCATGACCATTACCGGCTATAACTTTTACCCGGATACGCTGGCGCGGGTGAACTGGATCGGCACTGACGGTGAGCGCCGCATCCGTCAGGTGATCGGCAGCGAAGACAATAACTTTGTGGTGGGTGGGGATGGTACCTTTACCGCCGAAATCGAAGTTCCGCGCATTCGCGGCAGCAGCGGCGAAACCCATACCCTTGAGGTGCAGGATGCCACGCCTTTCGGCCCGGTGCGCTTTAGCGATACTACCGCGCTGGTTATGGAAAAGATGGTCGAAACCATCTTCCTCGCGTTGATCGCCACGCTAATTTCGATTTTGCCCAGCGCCATCCTCAGCTTCTTTGCCGCCCATAACCTGATGCGTCCGGTCAAAATGCCGCTTGGCAGCCTGTTGATCGCCTTTGCCCTGCTGCCCGTCGGCTGGTGGTTGGGCGCATTACTGTTGGGTGCGGTAGGCAATTTCGCCATCAATTTAGGCAGCGGGCAGCTATTCGCCGGCAGCGCCAGCACACTGATCATCGCCTTTGGCGCGGTTGCCGTTGCGCGCCGCCAGACGATTGCCCCGGAAACCTTCTGGTTCAGAGTGCGCGGTGTATTAACGACGGTGCTGGTTGCGGCGATCATGATCGCTGTGCTTGGGTTCATTGGCGGCATCGGCATTCTGATCGGCACGCTGTGGCATGATGGCTTGCTCGGCTATATTTCGACCTTCGTCGGTTCCTTAGGCGAATTGGTGCAATTGATGATGCCAACAATCAGCGGCATCACCGGCGCATTCGTCATCGGCAGCGCCGGAATTACGCTAACTCGCCCCGTGTTGAAAGTGATTGATGTGCCCGTCGGTCATATTCTGGGCGCGGTGCTAGGCGTGATTTGCGGTGGGCTGCTGCTGGCTTTTTCCGCCACCATCGGGATGCAGGCCGCGTGGCTTGGTTTGCTAACTCCGGTCATCGCAGCGGCGATGGGCGGCGCTGTACTGCCCGGCATTTATAACCGGATTTTGCCTTCACGCCCTGCGAAGGGAACTTTTAAGAACATTCTTCGCCTGGTCGGCGCGATTACCCTGTTTGTGATTACCTTCTCCATGCTGCGGGTAGAACGCGCAGTTGTCGAAGGCGTTCTTCCCCCGACCACCGTCGCTTTTACCGTGGGCAATATGGTGATTTACGAATACGTCGCCAAAGCCATGCTCATCGGCGCGATAGTTGGCGGCGTGTCAGCGGGGCTTGCCGGAACCCGATCACAGTTTCCGGTGGGCGAAGTGCTTTATAACACCACGCGCACCATCCTCAATGCGCTCCGCGCTATCGAGCCGCTGATCATGGGTCTGGTATTCGTGATCTGGGTGGGCATCGGCCCGTTTGCCGGTGTGCTGGCGCTTACCCTGCACTCAATCGCCTCGTTGGGCAAGCTGTATTCCGAGCAGATCGAAAATATTGATAACGGCCCGCTGGAAGCGCTGCAAAGCACCGGCGCGAACCGCCTGCAAACCATCATGTATGCCGTCGTGCCGCAGGTCATCCCGCCCTATATCGCCTTCACCATGTACCGCTGGGATATCAACGTGCGTATGTCCACCATCATCGGTTTCGTGGGCGGCGGTGGCGTTGGCTTCCTGCTGCAGCAGCAGATCAACCTGCTGCGCTACCGTGAAGCAGGCGTGGCGGTGCTGGCAATCGCGATTGTGGTTTCTATTCTCGACTACGCCAGCGCCTCAATCCGCGAGCGCGTAACATAAGCCTCGCCCCTGTTCGCTTCGCATTGTGTCCCCTCTTCGTTGGCGAAGAGGGGATCGCGGGATGAGGTTAAAGCCCGATCTACTCACGAAAAACCAATTGAAACCCTGTATAGTAAGAGTTTGTTGTCGTCGAGAGTGTTTATCATATTTCCATGCATGTTGCTCTGTTGATCCTGCTGGTACTGGCAGCCGCTGCCGGAATAGTCGCCGTTCCCGCCAATGCCCAGTTGAATGCCCCGTGTGGCGTCGTGGATGCCATTGATTATCCGATTGATATTTCCGACTCGTTGGAAAACAACTACGATGATTTCGCGCTGTACCGCCCGCGCTTCTTTGGCAATCATGTTGGCGTAGACATTGGCTTTCGCCGCTGGGGAGAGCCGGTTTATGCAATGGCGCGCGGAAGGGTCACGCTGTCCAATATTGAAGAGTGGGATACCGAAAAAGGTGTGGTCATTGTCGAACATACCTTCCCCGATGGCAGCATTGCCTATTCACTGTACGGACACATGGAAGTGGGCGAAACCACCTTCTTCCCGCCCGTTGGCGCCTGCGTTGAAAAAGGCGATATTGTCGGTCTGATCGGCTGGCCTTCGCGCGGGCTGCCGCACCTGCATTTTGAGATTCGCGGCTTCATGCCCAACGAAGGCGGCCCCGGCTACGTAGAAACCAATCCGCTGGAATTAGGGTGGTATAACCCGCAGGATTTCGTCGAATTGTGGCAGGCGCGGCTGGAACCCGGCTTCATCGAGGCGCGAACCTTTACCGATGTGCCCGCGCTTGCCCCCGTCGCGCTGGACGATGGCACCACCGTAATCCCCACCACTGATAAGCTGATCGGCTATATGAACGGCTTTCCGATCTGGGAAATTAGCATGAACGGCGTGATCAGCGGCATCGCTCCCCTGTCCGGTGGCCGTGTGGTTGCTCATACCCGTGATGGTCAGGTGTTTGTGCTTCAAGGCAGCCGTTTCGTCGCCGTGTTCAATGTGGATATGTGGGAAGACGTCGCGTTTGCCATCGCCAACGAGCAGCTTGCCTTTTTGACCACCAACGGTGGCGTGAATGCCTACGGCGTGGATGGCGCCCTGCACTGGTCTTTGCCGCCGATGGACGTGGAAGACGGCGCATTTCTGCGGCTGGTAGAGTTCAAATCCGAAGGCGACCAGATCGCGGTTGGTCTGCGTGAAGGCCAGAACACGCGCTGGCGTTTGCTGGATGGAACGAGCGGCGCTGTTCTGTTCGACCAGACCTATAACGGCAACACCTCCAGCGTTCGCACTCCCGAAGGCTGGCTCCTCCTGCATGGAAGCGAGCTGGGGCGAATTGAAAATGGCGAAAATGCCACGCTTGCCGATCTGAGCCTGCAAGCCGGCAGAAATGCGCGCCTGACCACCGACCCGCAGGGTAACGTTTATATCTACGCGGGTGACAGCGCCTCTACAATCCTCTCGCTCGATCCTTCCGGCAGCATACGCTGGCGCGAAACCTATCCGTCCCCCGGCGCTTCGATTGCCCCGCTGATTGATGTTGGCGCGGGTTGCCTGCTCTACACGCTGGATTCCGATGGGATGCTGAACGTGTTTGACAGCGCTACCGGGCAATTAGCAGCCCAGCGTCATTTATTCCCCGGTGGCATTCAGAACGGCAGCCCCCGCGCTCGCTTACTGCGTGTTGCCGATGATGATACCTTGTGGGTGGGCGGCGGCTTTTTGAGCATCGCCGAGTTTGACGGTGCCGCCCTCGCGCCAGAGGTGATGGGCGCGTGCGGGGGCAGTTGATAGGCAGTCCTCACACGATGGTTTTGCATTTCGCCCCTTTTCACTTTTAACTTTATACTTTTAATCAAAAAAGGTTTTTTATGTCCTCACCCATCCTCACCATTGAACGCCATATCCTCGAAAAACAGCAGCAGTTTCCCGACGCAACTGGCGTGTTCACCTCCATGCTCTACGATATCGCGCTGGCTGCTAAGCTGATCGCCCGCGAAACCACCCGCGCCGGACTCGCCAATATCCTCGGCGCAGCCGAAGGTATGAACGTCTACGGCGAGCGCCAGCAAAAGCTGGACGTGTTTGCTGACAGCACCATCTTCAAGATGAACGACTACACCCGCCGCCTGTGCGCAATGGCGAGCGAGGAACACGAAGACATCATCGAAATTCCGCCGCATTTTGGCACCGGCAAATATGTGCTGCTCTACGATCCGCTGGATGGTTCAAGCAACATTGATGTGAACGTGTCAGTTGGCACCATCTTCGCCATTCACCGCAAAATATCACTGGGCGAGCGCGGGACGATGCAGGATGTGCTGCAACCCGGCTGGCGGCTGGCAGCAGCGGGCTATGTGATCTACGGCAGCAGCACCATGTTGGTCTATACCACCGGTCAGGGCGTGCATGGCTTCACGCTCGATCCGACGCTGGGCGAGTTTCTGCTCAGCCACGAAAACATTCGCATTCCCGAAACGGCACAGTTTTACAGCGTGAATCACGGCAACGAAAAATACTGGACAGAAGGGATACGCCGCTATACCCGCTGGCTGCAAGGCATGGACGATACGGATGACCGCCCGCCGCTGTCACATCGTTATATCGGCTCGCTGGTCACCGACTTTCACCGCAATCTGCTGCAAGGCGGTGTATTTTATTATCCCGGCGACCTGCGCGATCCGGAGAAGCCCTACGGAAAAATGCGGCTGATGTTCGAAGCGCAGGCGTTAGCTTTCATCGCGCGGCACGCGGGCGGTTACGCCTCTGATGGCGCGGGTGACGTGCTGGACGTGCAGCCGCATCACTTACACCAGCGCACCCCGATGATCGTTGGCAACCGTGAACTGGTCGAAAAAGCCGAAGAATTTATTCGCCGCTGCGATGCCGACTGGCTGGAAAATTTTCAGGAATTTAGAAGCACACAGCCAGCATTCAAAAATGGTTGATAGGTGATGAACTAACCGCCATTACTCATCACTTCCTTCTCAACCACAAACTCATCAACACCAGCGCGAAAGGCAGCAGAGTAGAAACGCTGTCACGTGTGCCGGGGGCGCTTTCTTCTACCATTCGCAGGGTGAAAGGCACCGGCACAAAAGTCACGATGAACACCACAAACGACAGTATAGCGAGGAAGCGCCGTCCGTTATTCAATGGCGTGATCGCGTCCAGCGGTACCGCGTAACTGCGCCCGAAAATGAACAGCAGCGCCAGCCAGATCAGCCAGCTTTCGCTCACAAACAATGTCAGCGCCACCGTTGCCACCAGCACCGGGATATACAACCAGCGAGCCTTGCTGCCAACCAGCGAATACAGAATATGCCCGCCATCCAACTGTCCCAGCGGAATCAGGTTGATGGCGGTGACCAGCAAGCCCACCCATCCGGCCTGTGCCAGTTGGTTAATGGTCACATCAATATTGCCCGATGGCAGAAATTGGCCGAATACCAGCGTTTTCGAAAGCGCATACAGCAGCGAGTTGCCTTCTAAGAGCTGTATCCCCGGCTCAATCGGGCCAACCGGCGAAGTCGCCAGCCCGATCAGCAGAATCGGGACTGCAAATAGCAGCCCCATCAACGGGCCTGCCGCGCCCACGTCCAGCAGCACTTTTCGGTTGCGCATCGGCTCGCGCAGTTGAATGAACGCGCCTGCCGTTCCAAAAATGCTAAATGGCGGTGGCAGTGGGATGAAATACGGCAGCGTCACGCTCAGGTTATGCCGGCGCGCCGCGAAATAATGGCCTAGCTCGTGCGCGCCTAATATCAGCAGCAGGCTGATAGCATACGGCAGCCCGCGCCAGATGTGCATCAGCGGATTCATGGCGATTTCTTCCGCCATCGCTTGATTGCTAACACCCACTTCACCCGCCGCGATGGATGTCCCCACCAGCAGCAGGCTAAAGACGGTTGCTGCAAATAGCGCCCAGTTCGGCCATGTCGGGCGTGGCCGTGCGACCGGCCTTCCCTTGACCACGATCACCACGTCTTTACCGTCACGATGGCGCAGAAGCGGCAGCATATCCAGCGGCATAAGCAGGCTGTCTAACTGCGTAAAGGCTTCTTCAGAGGGATGCTTTAGCTTTCCCTCGAATAAGGCAGTCGGAATAGATTCCGAAAGCAGCAGCATGTCTTCGCGAATAGAAGGAAGGTTAGGATCGTCGCCGCTAAACTCGCGGGCAATCACCAAAACCGTATCAACAATCGGACGCAGTTCTGTAAGGGTATCGCGAATTGGCTCCGCCCCCGGCGCTGGTGCGCGGTGTGCAGGGCGATCATCAAAAGAAAGTGCTGGTTCGTTAAGCATAGTTCTTACGCAAAGTGGAAAGACAAACGGGCGCTGCGGTCAGCACCCCTCAAAAAGATCAACACATGGTGCCGCAAGAACTACTTTTCATGGTCGGCCTGTCCGATAGCTTTAGCACAGCGCAGTTTCCTGGAAGACCCATTATCTTCTTTGCAAAATTGCAGCCATTTGGATGCCGCCGCCCCGCAAATTTATGCTACCCTGTTCTTAGCTTTTGCAGCTTACCAGCTTGCCCGCCGGCGATTTTGCCAGAAATGCCATATTGCCCCGCCATCTTCGCCGCCAATCTTCCCGTAATCTGGCGATGAAAAAGTTTCTTCGTCGCCGCCGCCGCAGTTTCTTGGCGTAGTTGGCGATGCAAACAGGGCAGATGAAGGCGCTTACTCAATCGCCTTGAAAATTTGCTCGATATGATTGATGTCGTGCAGGCATACATTATAAGCGATGTCGTAAACTGTTAGCTCGCCATCTTCAGGATGGACGCTTTTACGCAGCCATTGTTCAGCTTCCAGCGAGCGCAGCAGGTCAATCAACTCGCTGCGACGCTCGGTGAACCATAGCAATGCTTCATCCAGTGTCCGCGAAGCATACCCCTGCGATTCAAACCGCGCCAGCGGGCCGTAGGGTACAATCATCGGGCGATCTTCAGTGATGGCGTTGCGAACACGCTGCGCGTAAATCCCGTCCCAGTCGGCAAGGTGACAGATGATCTCGACGGTATTCCAGCCGTCATTGCCATCCCGAAGCTGTAACGCTTCTTTCTGGCTGATCCGTCCGACAACCGAACCAAGGATGTGTAAATTTTGTCCGAGCCGGGAAATGCACTTTGCCGGTGTAAATACATTGGCTGAAAACACGTCATTTTCTCCTGAATATAGGCGCGCGGCTTGCGCGTTGATACAAATCAGACGATTCTTAGATGCAATTCTTATGGTTCGATTATATGCTTTGAGTATTCCCTAATCGAGGTGTTTTGTAATGAATTTTGATCGTTATACAACCAAAGCTCAGGAAGCGGTGGCGCGCTCGCAAACGCTTGCGCTGGAATACGGTCATTCTCAAATTGAACCCGTACATCTTGCCGTCGCCCTGACCGAACAAAAAGATGGCGTTGTGCCAGAGGTTATCGCAAAAATTGGCGCGCGTCCTGCGGTGGTCTTAGCTGACCTGATGGCGATGCTGGAGAACAAGCCGCGTGTGTCTGGCAGCAACGCTCAGCCAACGCTCAGCCGTCAGCTTCTGGAAGCCTTTAATCGCGCTGAAAAACAGGCATCGCAAATGAAAGATGAGTATGTGTCTACCGAACACCTGCTCATTGCCCTGACCGAAGATCAAAATGTAGGCGCCCTGCTAAAGCGCCACAGCGTGACCAGAGATGCAATTTTGCAGGCATTGGCGGCTATTCGCGGCGGGCAGCGTGTGACCACACAAGACCCTGAAGGCACTTATCAGGCGCTGGAAAAATACGGGCGCGATCTGACCGCGATGGCGCGTCAGGGCAAGCTCGATCCAGTCATCGGGCGTGAAGAAGTGATTCGCCGCGTGGTGCAGGTCTTAAGCCGCCGTACCAAGAATAATCCGGTGCTGATCGGTCAAGCCGGTGTGGGCAAGACCGCCGTTGTTGAAGGGCTGGCGCAGCGCATCATCAAAGGCGACGTTCCCGAAAGCCTGCGCGATAAAGTGGTGATCGCGCTGGACATGGGCAGCCTTGTCGCCGGCGCGAAATTTCGCGGTGAATTTGAGGAACGCCTGAAAGCGGTGCTGAAAGAAGTTGCCGATAGCAACGGCGGCGTGATCCTGTTTCTAGACGAACTCCACACCATCGTTGGCGCGGGCGCGGCTGAAGGCGCAATGGATGCCAGCAACTTGCTCAAGCCGATGCTGGCACGCGGCGAACTGCGAGCCATCGGCGCAACCACGCTGGACGAGTACCGCAAATACATCGAGAAAGACTCGGCGCTGGAACGCCGTTTTCAGCCCGTATACGTGGATGAGCCAAGCATAGAAGACACCATCAGTATTTTGCGTGGCTTGAAAGAACGTTATGAAGTGCATCACGGTGTGCGGATTCAGGACAGCGCGGTGATTGCCGCCGCCACCATGAGCGCGCGTTATATTCCTGACCGTCAGCTTCCCGATAAAGCCATTGACCTGATTGACGAAGCAGCCGCGCGCTTGAAGATGGAAATTGATAGCAAGCCGCAAGTGCTGGATAACGTCGAGCGCGAAATTATGCAGCTTGAAATCGAGCGTGAGGCGCTCAAGAAAGAGCGCGACGAAGCCTCGATGATCCGATTGGATGATATTGAAGAAGAACTGGCAAACCTGCGTGAGCAGTCCGACGCATTAACCGCCCGCTGGCAGACGGAAAAGGGTGGTATTGAAGCCATCCGCGATATCAAAACGCGCATTGATGAGGCCAAAGTTGAACTCGAACAGGCCGAGCGCAATGCCAATCTGGAGACGGCAGCCCGTATTCGCTACGGCACGCTGCCCGATCTGGAGCAGGAATTGAAGCATGCGGATGCCGAACTGAGCAATCTGCGCGCCAGCGGCCTGAATATGCTGCATGAAGAAGTAGATGCCGACATGATCGGTCAGGTGGTCTCCCGCTGGACAGGCATCCCCGTGACCAAACTGCTGGAAGGCGAACAGCAAAAACTGCTGCACATGGAAGATCGCCTGCATGATCGCGTGATCGGTCAGGATGATGCGGTGCGCGCGGTTTCGGCGGCGGTGCGGCGTTCACGTGCTGGCTTGCAAGACCCGAATCGCCCTGTAGGCGTATTCCTGTTCCTTGGGCCGACCGGCGTCGGTAAAACCGAGCTGGCAAAGGCGCTGGCAGAATTTCTGTTTGACGATGAAAACGCTATGGTGCGTATTGACATGAGCGAATACGGCGAACGCCACAGCGTCGCCCGCTTGATCGGCGCGCCGCCGGGTTATGTGGGCTATGAAGAAGGCGGGCAGCTAACTGAAGCGGTGCGCCGCCGCCCGTATGGCGTGGTGCTGCTGGATGAAGTCGAAAAAGCGCATCAGGAAGTGTTCAACGTGTTCTTGCAAGTGTTCGATGATGGTCGCCTCACCGATGGACAGGGGCGTGTCGTGGATTTCAAGAACACCATGATCATTATGACCAGCAATGTGGGCAGCCCGATCATCAAGGAACGCGCGCAGGCCGGCAGTTTCGATAAGGTGACAACCCGCAAGGAGATCATGCGCGAACTGGATCAGTATTTCCGGCCCGAGTTCTTGAACCGGCTGGACGATATCATCCTGTTCACGCCGCTATCCCGCGAAGATATGACCCGCATAGTGGATATTCAGATCAAGCGGCTTCAACGCCTGTTGGCAGATCGCCGCATAACCCTGGAACTGACCGAAGAGGCTAAGCGTGTGCTGGGCGATGCCGGCTACGATCCGGTATTTGGTGCGCGCCCGCTCAAGCGTGCCATCCAAACCGACTTGCAAGACCCGCTGGCGAACGCCATTTTGAACGGTGAGTTCCGCGAAGGTGACCATATTGTAGTAGATGCAGGCGTGAACGAAGATGGCGCAGATACGCTTGTCTTCAGCGTCGAAAGCGTTGGCGAAGTAGTGGAATAAGCCAATCCACTGCCTATAATCAAACAGGCGAGCTGCACAAGCCCGCCTGTTTGATTATCCGGTACTCAATGAAATAGGACCTATTGACGAAAACAACTGTTTACTCAGCGATTGCAATCGTGTTTTTGGTTGTATTCGCTCTGTTTGTCACACTGCCGCATTTCCCACTGTTGAATAGTTTACCCGGTCGGGATGCCGGGGTTTATTTATATATGGGGCAATCCATCAATCGGGGAGCTATTCCTTACGTTGATGTGTGGGATCACAAAGGCATAGTGATTTATGTCATAAATGCGCTCGCAGTGACTCTATCTCCGCAGTCAGTATGGGGCATGTGGCTCGTCAATGCATCTCTGTTTATCCTAGCCATTTGCCTTTCCTTCAGCAGTCTTAAGAAGATTTTCGGCTTTCCAGCCGCCTTGATTTCCACGCTTGCATGGATTTTCGCGATCCCCCGGCTGGAATTTATGAATATCCCTGAATTTATGGCTCTCCCATTCCAATTTTTGGCGCTGACCTTATTCATCAAGGCCGAAAAAGAAGCTGGTAGACGGGGGTTTTCGCTTGGAATCGGGGTACTCTTCGTCCTGGTATTGCTTATCAGACCCAACACCATCGCCATATTTATCACCATGTTATTGTGGTGGTTTCTAAATCTATTCAACCGAAACAGTCGGCGCGCGGGTTCAAATCTGCTGTTCTTCTTATTCGGTGCGATGCTTTCGGGGGCATTGTTTCTTAGCTATTTTCTGCTTACTGATAGCCTTCAGCCCATGCTTGATGCGTATCTACGTTATAACGTCCTTTATTCCGCATACAATGATTTCGCGAATTTTCTGAGTTCTATTATTACTGGCTTCATCTTTTTGTCGTTTAGCCTGATAGCCTTTCTGGGTTTTGGCGGTTGGATCGCAGGGCTGGCTTCTCTGGTCGGATCCTGGCGAAAAAAGCAGGGTATTCAGCCAATTTTATTCGTCGTAGTCCTCGCCTTTCCTCTGGAAATCATATTTGCGTCGCTCTCAGGCCGCAATTATTCAAATTATTACATAACCTGGCTTCCCGTATTTGCCTATATGGCAGCATTTTTCGTGAAATTGATATGGGATTACTTTGGCAAAATGAAAGGATTAGTTTCTGGAAAAACGCTCAGGCCGATTATGCTTGGATTGCTCGTTTTTTGCATTCCGGCGCTTTCAATTGCCTTTATTCTGAATGACACCAGCAATGTATATCGCGCACATAACCAGCAAACCCCAGAAGAAATTGCAGAATTCTTATCGGATAAACTGGACGCAGACGATACTATGTTGGTTTGGGGTGCAGAAACATCGCTGAACTACCTCACTGGCACTTCTGCCCCCTCCCGATATATGTACGCTTATCCATTGTTTCTACGCGGCTACGGAAATCGCCAGCGTTTTGTGGAATTTCTAGGCGAACTGCAAGAAAACCCGCCTAAATATATCGTTGACGCAGGAACGACCAATACAGCCATACCCCCGCTAACTGAAGAGATACGCGCAAATTGGGAGATGTCTCCGTTCTCTGAAAAGTATTACGAAATCACGCCGGATGTAGAGAGGGTATTCCAATATGTGGCTGAAAACTACGAACTGCTTACAGACGAGTTTGTCTGGCCGATTTATGTTCGTGTTGGGTAACACTAAAAAACGACCAGTTTTTTGAAAAGAGAGCGCGCCCTTAAACACGCTCTCCGTTATGAATTGATCACCCGCCGAAGAAATGGGCATACGCTTCATCGCCTGCCCACGCGAGGATGCCGTTCAGGTCTGCGCCTCGAATAGTGCCTTCGTTAGAGTGGTAGAAGATGCCGAATGAGTCTGCCATCGAGCCATCAGCGAATACGCAGTAGGTGCGGAAATCTTCAGGATCATCAATATTCACAAAGCCGCTGCCAGAAACAGATGCCGGCCCAAAGTTGATCGCTCCGGCAAGCTGATCACAGTACAGGTATGAGGGATTTGCCGACGGATTGCCCGAACTCTGAAACTCCGGCGGATAATAATAAGCGATAGCGGCAATCGTTGGCCCGTTTGCTGCCAGCACATCCAGCGGCACGCTGATGCTGCTGCCATCGTCTGCTGTAAATTCGCAAAATTCTTTGACCAGCGCAAAGAGCTGTAAGGTTTGCGGGTTATTGGTGCCGTTAGCAGGGTAGCGTGTGACCACTGTTCCGCTGTGTGAGGCACACAGGGCAGCGGCGTCTGCCGGGGGTTCAGGTGTTTCTAGCTGGGCGTAAGCAAGGCCAGTTAGCGCCAGCGAAACCATCACGATACCGCATAGAATAATTATTTTTGACTTCATCGTAACTTCTCCAATGAACGATAGTTCAGGGCGAAAAGACGTGAGCAGCGAAGGATACATCATAAAAGTAACGTAAAATTGGTGAAAGATCATGACGGAGCAGTTCAACAACAAAGTAGTTACCGCAAACACCGTCGCCCCGGATGCATTTTCCAGTGGCAGCCCACAGATGATCGGGATTATATTCACGCATAGGCGGTAAATACTGCGCTGTGCAGATGCCGCGTTTTATTGGAGTGGGAACGGGCGGCAGCGGGTTACTCTGATTGGAGCTAGCGTAAGAATGCCAAAAGTCACTTTCATCGGGGCGGGAAGCACGGTGTTCGCCAAAAATCTGATGGGCGATATCCTCAGCTTTCCGGAACTCGCTAACAGCACCATCACCCTATTTGATATTGATCCTGAGCGGCTGCGTACCTCAGAGATTGTGGCGCATCGTGTGGCTGAAGCATTAGGGGCAAATCCGACAATTGAAGCGACGCTGGATCGTGAAGCGGCGCTGGATGGCGCAAATTACGCGATTAGCATGATTCAAGTGGCGGGCTACAAACCGGGTACGGTCATAGATTTTGAGATCCCCCGGAAATACGGCTTGCGTCAGACAATTGCCGACACGCTGGGCATCGGCGGAATTATGCGCGGCTTACGCACCATCCCGGTTCTGCTGGATATGTGCAGAGATATGGAGCGCCTTTGCCCGGATGTTACCTTCCTGCAATATGTGAACCCGATGGCGATGAATTGCCAGGCGATCAGCCGAGCCAGCACTATCAAGACGATAGGCTTATGCCACAGCGTGCAGGGTACTGCTGAACAGCTTGCCCGCGATATTGGTATTCCAATTGAGGAGATCAATTATCGCTGCGCGGGCATTAACCATATGGCGTTCTATCTCAGATTTGAACGCGACGGCGAAGATCTGTATCCCCTGATCCGCAAGGTATATGACGATGGGCGTGTGCCGGATTGGAACAGGGTGCGCTACGAAGTATTCAGGCGATTCGGCTACTTCGT
>CAZBPB010000017.1:18332-20458 GCA_964493565.1 uncultured Pleurocapsa sp.
CATTTCAGCGAATATGTACCCTGGTTCATCAAGCGCGATCGCCCCGATCTGATTGAGCAGTTTAATGTTCCGCTGGACGAATACATTCGTCGCTGCGAAGTGCAGATCGCTGACTGGGAGAAACAACGCGCAGCTTTGGAATCTGGCGAACAGGTTGCAGTGCATCGCAGTCATGAATATGGCTCGCTGATTATTCACAGTCAGGAGACGGGGACGCCGCGCGTGGTTTATGGCAACGTTGCCAACCACGGGCTGATAGATAATTTGCCGCAAGGCTGCTGTGTGGAAGTAGCCTGTGTGGTGGATAAAAATGGCATTCAGCCGACCAGCGTCGGTACGCTGCCCCCTCAGCTCGCTGCGCTGATGCAAACCAACATCAATGTACAGTCGCTGGTGGTGGAAGCGGCGCTGACTGGCAAGCGGGAACATATTTACCATGCTGCCATGCTTGATCCGCATACCGCTGCCGAGCTTAGCCTCGATCAGATTTGTTCGCTGGTTGACGAGTTGATCGCCGCGCATGGCGATTGGCTGCCGGAATATCAGTAGGGAAGCAAGCCAATTGCTAAAGTATCACGGGATGTAGCAGGTCTACATTTCTCTTTCAATTGAATTAGTAAACGATTTCACAAACCAAGCGCAGTATTCCCTGCACCTTAGTAAAACAGGCGGCGCTCCTCGCGTGTTTCCGGTAATTCGCACAAATATAATTGACTCTCCTTGAGAAATCGTTTACTCTCGATTTTGTAGATAGATGCGAAGTATTTTTTATGGCGCAAAAGAGTTTCCTTTATTCATCTCCTGCAAAGAGCAGATGTATTGCCATAAATCGTGCTGCCGCATATCGAAAATATCGCTTCATTGCTGGTTGGCGATAGAAGAAGGGAGGTAGATACAGATCTGGCACATGTAAAGCGAATACCAATACATTTGGTTCGATTGCTCTGAAGGAGATAGTAAGATGGTTAAGTCTAGCTTTCGATTCTTGGTGTTATTACTTTGTCTCACTGTGCTGGTCACCGGCGTGGTTAGCGCGCAGGATGCCCCCAGTGGTGAGATCACGTTTGTTTTCTGGGATAACACAACCGAAACCCGCGCTGGTTGGGAAGCACACGTTGCCCGTTTTAACGAGCAGTTTCCTGATATTACCGTCAATCTGATCGGCGTTCCTGGCGGGATCTGGTCTGATTATCTGAACGGCACCGCGACCTTGATTGCAGGCGGCGAACAACCGGACATCATCTGGGTAGCAACTGAAGGCGTGCGTTTCCTCGTTGATCTCGGCCTGATGCTGCCGTTGGACGAGCTGGTTGAACAGGATGCGGAACTGCTTGAGCCGTATTTTGCAGATACCGCTGAGAACCTGCTGAATGGCTTTGTAATTGATGACGAACTGTATTTCCTGCCCTACTCATGGAACAACATGGTCATCTACTACAACAAGAACATGTTTGATGCGGCAGGCATTGACTATCCCAGCGATGACTGGACACGCGATGATTTCCTCGCCGCTGCTCAGGCATTGACGGCAGATAATGACGGCGACGGCAACAACGATCAGTATGGTTTCAGCGGCAGCGGTGGCGCAATGTTCTTCACGCTTCCCTGGGTATTTGCCAATGGCACCAACATTGTTACTGAAGATTTCTGCGCGCCAAACCTGACCGATCCGGCAGTGCTGGATGCCATTCAGTTCATTTATGACATGGTTTACACCTACGAAATTGCACCCGCGCCGGGCACCATTACCAATACCGAAATCCAATTCATCAATGGTGAAATCGGTATGTTTGGTGCTGGTCGCTGGGCAACCGGTGGTATGTACCGCGAAGGCTTTGAAGATTACGACATCGCGCTGTGGCCGGGCAACCCCGACAACACCACCGAATTTGGCGTGGACGGTTTCGGTATCTTCCAGTCCTCACAGAACGTTCCTGCGGCATGGGAATTCCTCAAGTACATGTCCAGCGCCGAAGTTCAGCAGGGTCTGGTCGCCAGCGTTGATAGCGGCAGCCCGTTGGGCAACATCCCCGCTTCACGCACCGTGGCAGAAGGACTGTCCCAGTTCCCGGCGGCAAACTACGGCGCATTCTATGGATCGCTGGATGGCAGCGTGGAACCTGTGA
>CAZBPB010000018.1:0-4500 GCA_964493565.1 uncultured Pleurocapsa sp.
GTTGACAAATAATGTCGCCACAACAGCATCATTGTCTACTCGCGCTTGGCTAACAAGGGAGAGATGCCCCCGATGAAGCGCGCCCATGGTGAATACAGCGCCGACACGCCCATTAAGCGAGCGTCGGAGCGACTGAAATTCAGCCGGATTGCCGGTAACTCTCAAAGCGGATTTTCGCTTTCGTCAGCAGATTCTAGCGCGGCAAGCACGTCTTTTTTCATGGTGAAGCTCTGGTCAGAAGTCGGAAAAGCGCGTGACTCGACATCTGCGCGGTATTGTTCTAGCGCCGCTTTGATGGTATCGCCAACTGTGGCATAGCGGCGCGTATGACGCGGGATGAAAGCATCAAATAAGCCAAGAATATCGTGAAATACTTGCACCTGACCGTCGCAATGTGGGCCTGCGCCAATGCCAATTGTCGGGATTTCCAGCCGTCGGGTGATCATTTCGCCTAACGGCGCAGGTACGGCTTCGATTACTACACCAAATGCTCCGGCTTCCTGCACGGCATCAGCATCACGCAGAAGTTGTTTTGCGGAATCTACATCACGCCCCTGTGCCTTGAGACCGCCAACCTGATACACACTCTGCGGCTGTAAGCCAATGTGCGCCATGACCGGAATACCGGCTTGAACCATGCGATGTATCGTTGGAGCAATAAATTCGCCGCCTTCCAGCTTAACGGCACTAACGCCGGCTTCCTGCATCAATCTCCCGGCATTTGTCAACGCCTGTTCGGGGGAGACGCTGTAGGTCATGAAGGGCAGATCGCCAACAATCAGCGGCTCGGTCGTTACCCGGGTTACGATGCTGGCATGGTAAATAATATGATCAAGCGTAACAGGGATTGGAAATTCGTGACCCTGCACCACCGCACCAAGCGAATCGCCTACCAATATGACCGGAATACCTGCTGCCTCCGCAAGCCGGGCGCTGCTGGCATCGTAGGCGGTCAACATGGTGATCGGCACGCCGTCTGCTTTCATTTTCTGAAAATCGCGCACCGTGTTACGCATTATGAAGATGTCCTTTCAAAAGCGATTCTAATTCAGAAATATCTGTGCCCTGCTCCGCCGCAATTGGCAGTGTAAGCCGGGCAAGCAAGCTATATGCCTCTAGTATATCGCCATCAATTTCTGGAGCGTTTAATGCCACCAGATGATCAGCGATAGTCGTAGCATCACCCCGTGAAATTGGGCCTGTCAGCGCGTCCGGTAGCCCGACCGCCTGAACATTTTGCACGGCTGCCAGCATCAGCGAATACAGGGCGGCATGCGCCACCGGCGTATCCATATCCAATGTCCTAAAAATAGACGCTGCCACGTTATACATCGTTACAGTGAACGCGCCAACAAAATTTAGGGCGGCATGATATCTCGCTTTACCGCCCGGCGGAATCAACATTATTTGCCCGGAAACTGATTCAATGAGTGCTTCCAACCAATCGCGCAGATACCCCTCTGCTTCCAATGCAAACACCGAGCCGGGCGCTCTCGCTATCGCGGTTTCCACTTCTGCAAATGGGAATACGGGATGTAAACTACCGGTTGCCGCGCCACGCCTGACCAGAGGATCCAGAATAGAAGCTGCTTTCGCGCCAGAAGTATGGACTATGGCTTTACCTTCAAGTGATACTACAGCGAGTCTGGCAGCAGTTTCAGCAATATTATCATCCGGCACGGTAAGGAAGATTAGATCGCTGTGACGCACTACCTCTAACGGATCGGTTACGGCGGCGGCTGATACAGCATCTGCACAGGCTTCTGCTGAACTAAATGAACGACTGAACACCGCAGCAATTGTATATCCACGCTCATACCACAGACGGCTCAGGGTTTGCCCTACCCTACCAGCACCAATAAATCCCAGTGTAGGGGGTAAAGTCATTTCAAACTCCCGGGGTGCCCAATGGCGTCGCGGTCGGGATAGGCTCGCTAATAAAGATTGTGATTTCACACGACGCTCGCGCGGAATTTGCGGTATCGAAAACAACTACACGAAAACGGTATTCGCCCGGTTCATAAAATGACGGGATAAGCTGCCCGAGGTCTCCCAGCTCTGCTACTGGCTGCGTTCCATCTACGGCTAAAGGCGCAAAATTACCGAATGTAGAAGGCCCATTCAGTTCGAACTTATAAAATGCAAAATCCTCTGTATTGGCTGTACCTCGCACTACAATCGGTTCAAACACAATCATTCCATTGCCGGGAATTTGCAGCGTTGCGTTTGGAGTATCACAGCCAATAGGCGGTGGAGAGTTTGGGACGATAGTGCCGACAAACGTAGGAGTGAGCGTTGGCGTTGGCAAAATCTGATTGGCGACGTTGACCTCACCAAGCTGTACGCCACTGGAATCAATGCTAAATTCGCCTTCAAGCGGGGCGCTTGTGGGTGTACGAAATTCACCGTCGCTTTGAACGATGGAAAGTACCGAAGGGACGCCGACGGTTTCGCGAACGGTAGGCGCTACCACAAACTGAATCGCTACTACAAACAGTATCGCTTCAACCAGAAACACCATAAAAGTGAGCGCGCTTGTACGCGTAGCCCGCGCCATCCCACGTTCAAGTTCAAACTGGGTACCACGAAATGCCTGCTGTGCGCGATTGAAGCGCCAGAATTGCAGCACTAACAAGGCGCCGAAAATGATATACAGGCCAGTCGCCCACTGCTCGATTAGAAATACAACTGTTGCCATACGAATATCGTTATGTGCTGGCCTGTGCGAGATTCTTCAACACACCACGAATAATCGCGCTCATACGTGGTACAAGCAGTTTCCCCGCTTCCAGCACTTCCTCGTGATTGGTATCCAGCGGGGTATCTATTGCGTCAATACACTCGTTAGTAATGCCGGACATCGCCAGCACTTTCATACCTGCATGGCGCGCGGCGATTACTTCGTGAACCGTTGACATACCAACAGCGTCGGCGCCTAACATACGGATCATGCGAATTTCTGCCGGGGTTTCAAAAGTAGGGCCGGACAAACAAAGATATACGCCTTCGTGGAAAGGCACATTGTTTTCCTGCGCTGCTTGCCGGGCATGATTACGCAGATCGCGGTCATAGGTTTGCGACATGCCGGGAAAGCGCGTGCCTAAAGAGTCGTCGTTAGGCCCCATCAATGGGTTGTTACCGATCATACCAACGAAATTGATGTGATCGTTCAGGATCATCACATCTGCAACGCGATAACCCGTATTGATGCCCCCGGCCGCGTTCGTCAAAATCAAGGTATTAACGCCAAGATAGCGCATTACACGTACCGGAAAAACGACTTGCTGTGGTGTGTAACCTTCATAGAAGTGCGTGCGTCCGCGCTGCACTACCACTGGACTGCCTTCAAGCGTACCGATGACCAGCTCACCAGCATGACCGTGTACAGTTGAAAGGGGAAATTTTGGAATTTGTGAATATGGGATGCTAACTGCATTCTCAACAGCATCAGCCAGCCCGCCGAGGCCGGAGCCTAGCACGACGCCCACTTTTGCCGGAAAATTAGTATGGCTGCGTATTGCCTCCACAGCTGCTAAGTAATCAGCGCGCTCGAACACATGGCCTCCTCTCGATACAACACAATGCCATTATACTCTACGCGGCGTGGGAAGATATGGTTTGCGCGATCAGCCGTATCGCTACGGATGCAAGAATTTATTCCAACCCTACATGCCTGAGCTCATCTGCATACTCCCGGGGCGTATCCATATCCCGCAAGATACTGTCGTTCTCCACCGTAACATAATGGATTTCGGCGGCGTAACGGTTGATAACCTCGCGGGCAACAGCGCCTACAGGCAGCGCCAGAATCTCTGACCACAACTGCTGCTCAAGCAGCATTGGATGGCCGCGCCGCATCTCAAAACTGGGGATAATAATTGGCGCAGGATGATCCCTGTGTGCTAGAAGAATTTGAGACACGATTGGTGCTTGTATCTGGGGCTGATCGCCCAAAACTATCAGCGCGGCTGAGACTGATTGAGGAAGCGCGCGCAGCCCAACTTGCATAGAGAGCAGCATTTCTCCATTTGCGTAGTCGGGATTATGAACAAAACGTGGGTTAAAGTTCCGCGCCACCAGTTCAATTTCATACGCTTGATGCCCGGTCACGACCAGAATATTGGTCAAGTCAGCTTTTTGAAGCTGATCAAGAATATGCTCCAAAACAGATTGGTTATTCAGCCATGGCAGGAGGGCTTTAGTTGCGCCCATGCGAGAGCTTAAGCCCGCCGCCAGCACTATCGCCGCAATATGCGAAAGATCAGACGCCGCCAACGCCGTGCGCTCTTAAGGCTGAAACCACACGATCCGGCACCAACGGCAAAGCATCCACCCAAACGCCGGTAGCATCCTTGACAGCAGCAGCAATTGCTGGGCCCAAAGGAATAAACGGCATCTCTGCCATCCCACGCGCACCCCACGGGCCGATCGGATCGGCATATTCAAGGATGACCGACTTTACCTCAATTGGAATATCCAGCACTGTCGGGATCAAATAGC
>CAZBPB010000018.1:4510-4954 GCA_964493565.1 uncultured Pleurocapsa sp.
GGAAAGATACGGGTTGCGGATGCGGCCTTTATCAGAAATCAGATGCTCCATCACCGCATAGCCCAGCGCCTGAACGATCGCGCCTTCTATTTGTCCCTGCACAAGCTGCGGATTGATAGCATGTCCCACATCATCAGCACATACCACACGGCGAACATAGATCTGCCCGGTATCAATATCAACTTCAACCTCTACAGCCTGCGCGACATAGCCGTAAGCAAAGTTCGGCTCGGACTTACCGGTCATAGGATCATACATACTGGTTTTAGGTGGGCGATACTGATAGGTTGCTCGTGCCGGGCGTTCTTCGGCTTTCCACGCCTCCAAAGCGCGCTCAGCAGCACCCTTGATCGCATTTCCGGCCATAAAGGTAAGGCGCGAGGCGGATGCGCTGCCAGCAGTTTGAGTTTCAGCGGTATCATGGGTAAGCAATTGCACCCTACG
>CAZBPB010000018.1:4964-5983 GCA_964493565.1 uncultured Pleurocapsa sp.
AAAGACACGCCAACCGCTTCAGCCGCCATTTGCGACATCACTGTGTGCGCGCCCTGCCCGACATCTGCGCCGCCATGTCGTACGATCACCCGCTCTATTTCATTGGCGCCAAATAGTTCAACAGTTGCCCAGCTTTGTTCTGGAAAGCCGAAGCTGTAGCCAACGTTTTTATAGCCACATGCAAAGCCAATACCGCGTCGCAGTGAAGGATTTGACGGCTGTTCAAGTTCAATACGCGACCAACCGCCATTTTCAGGCTTCCAATAGCTTTCAAGCGCGGCTTTCTCGATCACACGCGGCATACTAACGCCTGCTGGAAGCGGCGTGCCAACGGACGTTATGCTGCCTTCATCAATGCTGTTCATCAGCCGCAAGGCAATGGGATCTATGCCTAACTCATCGGCAAGCCGGCTCATCATTCCCTCAGCAGCAAAAGCCGCCTGAGGGGCACCAAACCCACGGAATGCGCCGGTGCAAATATTGTTGGTCAGCACTGCATAGGTATCAACATGGCAGTTGTCTACAACATAAGGCCCGGTTGCCATCAGGTTTGCATTGGCAAGCACCTTAGTTGACGTGTAATTATAGGGGCCGGCATCGCCAATGATGCGTGCCTGAATGGCCACCAGCTTACCTTCGCGAGTCGCCCCCCATTTAGCGTGCACGTTAATCGGATGGCGTTTATGATGGTAATGGATCGATTCTTCACGACTCCAGATGATCTTAACCGGACGCTGCAGCTTTAAGGCCGCCAGCGCCAGAATAATCTGCACGCTCATATCTTCGCGACCACCGAATGCGCCACCAATCGCCGGGTAAATGACGCGCACCTGGTCTTTAGGCAAATCTAACGCATGGGCGATTAATCCCTGATCTTCATGTGTCCACTGCCCTGCAACCACAACTGTCACCCGGCCAACTTCGTCAATGTAGCCAACTCCCGCTTCGGGCTGCAAAAAGGCATGTTCCTGATAGCCGGTTTCATAGCTACCTTCGATGATCACATCGGCCTGCGCAAA
>CAZBPB010000018.1:6055-11263 GCA_964493565.1 uncultured Pleurocapsa sp.
CGATAATGAGCGAGAATGTTATTCGGGTTGCCCTCACGGATTAGCGGCGCGTCACCACGGATAGCTTCCTCCATGTTGAAAAGTGCCGGTAAATCTTCATATTCGATCTGGATAAGACGCACGCCTTCAGCAGCAATCGCTTCAGTGTCTGCCACCACCAGCGCCACCATGTCCATATAGCAACGAACCCGGTCATCCCCGGGGATGCTACTGCTGCTACCCGGCCCACACAGTACGGGTTGGTCATTGACCATTAAGCCATACTCGTTGACCGGCACATCCCTTGCTGTAAAGACGCGGTGAACACCGGGCAGCGCTTCGGCGGCTGAAGTATCAACTGACAAAATACGAGCATGTGGACGATCGCTAAACCTGATTTTCATCCAAAGCTGACCCGGCATATCAATATCACCGGGATAAGGGGCTGCGCCGGTTACTTTAGCGACCGCATCCATCCGTTTGATGTTCTGACCAATAGCAACGCTGTTCTTGTGGTTATCCATGTGATTACAAATCCGGAAAAATCAGGCGAGGTGCGGCACAGCGCCATTTGGCTCAAGATCATGGTGAGTTTGACCAAGCCGCTGCGTTTCACGCTCAAAAATACGCTGAAGAATGGCAACTGCCGAGGCATAAGTTGCATCTATGCCCGTATAACTCAGGTTTCCCGCGCCGAGGTTATGCCCTTTTGTAAACGGGGTATCCGAAGCATAGTGCAAGAATCCGACATCGAACGGCGCGGCATACAGGTTCACAATCTCGTTTTGCGGATGGCGGCGCGGACGTACAGCTTCAAAAACTGCCGAAAGATATGGACCGGCTTCCATCTCAATTACCGTGTAGCCTTCCCGATAAAATACTTCCATATATCGCGGGTTTTGCAGAAACGTACCCGGTGCGCTGATGGCTTTTTGATTATCCAGCACCATGCTGTAGGTTAAATGTGGGGCGACGCGCTGCGCCGAAAAGCAGTTGTCAAACATATAGGTGTTCTGGGAATGCTCATCATGTACCACATTGCAAATGACGACATCGCCAATGCGTCCATTTAGAGTAGCCGCCTTGCCCATTACATATACACCTAGCAAATGTGATACACGCTCGGTGAGACGCGTTAACAATTCGTAGGCCGCCAGACCCAATGGATAATCCACATTTACGATTACCGCGTCGCTGAGAGCAAGGATTTCAGGATTGATGCCCGCCAAAGTACGCGGGTCAATCCAGTCGGAACGCAGTCGGTTGACTTCAATAACTTGAGTTTCAAGGTCAGAACCATGGCGACTGGGAACACGCTGAATGCCTAACGCGTGTTCAGACTCATGGTAACGCTCACGCGATGCGGGATCATCATTAAGGTATTTTTTCAACACGTAATACAAGAAGTTGTTTTTGTGGGTTGCGCCGCCATCTGCCTGAATTTCTCGATACTCTCGCAGCAAATCCTCATGACCATTATCCTCAAGGTATGCAATGATCTGCGACTCTTCGCGCAAAGCAAAGCCAGTCATCAAGTTGGTCAATGAATGGGTGTTAGAAGAAACGAAGTAAATAGGACGATCTTCAAGAACAACCGATGGATCAGTATGTTCGCGTAGGTATGAATTCAGGTCATCCCACCAATAAGCCGTGGCACGGCGATAATCTGCAAGTGATCCGGCAATTTGCCGCAATCCGATTTGCTTCTTATGAGCAGCCATCTGGCTAAGATTTGGCAGCAGGCGCTTACCCCATATGATTTCAAGGCGGCGCAGATCATCTTCGCCAACCTGCAAAATGCTGGCGCAAGCAGCGCGTTCAGTTTCGTTAAGGGGTTGGATGCTATCTGCGTTCCGGGCAAGGAAGGCGCGCGCGCCGGGAGATTGCAGCAGCAAATGCAGCTTGTTCCATTCGATCTGATAAGCGGTCAGCATCGGTATCAGATCGTCAATATCTGAACGACTGGCGATAAATACCGCAAGGGTATGATGTCCGTCAAAGTGCATTCGCCGCCTACGAACGGGGGCGTACACCTGCTCCCAATCATTGACAGGATAACGGGCATCGAGGAAAGATTTTTCTATTTGACCGAGCACCACATAATCAACTTCGACCATGCAGGCGGGCAACCGCAGACTGGTATAGATAATGGCTGAAATATCGGGAAGTGGGCTGCGTGCCTTCACATGCAATGAGCTTTCCATTGCCATGTGCGTTTCAACCAGCGTTTCTAATTGGATAGTGTGCGTTGAGCGCAGCAGCGAATAATACGTACGCATGTACAGTTCAATTTCTTCGCTACCGGTCTTTGGAACTGTACGATCCATCAATGCCCCTTTATTGAATACACCTTAGTGTATCTGATACTAGTTCCGGCGCACATCTTTCATCTGGCGATTGATTTTGCGCTGACGAAGGCGATCCATACGCTTCTGCTGCTGCATCTCAACACGTTCTTTCGCCAGATCAGATTCCTTGACATTGATAGCCTTCTTAGGCGCAAACAACGCCACAAATAACGCCGTGAAAGCGCCAAGGACTAGAAAGATGAGTATCGTAAACAGCCAGTGAACAACCTGTGGATCGGTACCGCGCGTTGTAAATCCACGAAAATTGGTTTTACAGAACTCGATTACGGTTGGCGCAAGCGTGTAAGAAATAATCAGCAGCGCGACAATCAATACTAAACCTAATACAGGCCATAAACCGCGTTTGCTCTTCTTTTTAGCAATGGTTACCTGGCTGGTCATGAAACCACCTCCTCATGTTTCTCAGCGGCGTCTATCAAGGCGTTGACAATCGGATAATAGCCTGTGCAGCGGCACAAGTTACCGGTGATGCTTTGTTCCGCATCCTCACGGGTCGGGTGAGGGCATTCTTCAAGAAGTTTTGCCCCCGCCATCAAAAACCCAGGCGTACAATAACCACATTGTACGGCAGCATGTTCAATGAATGCTGACTGAACCGGATGCAATTCACCTTCATCTGCCAGCCCTTCTACCGTCACAATGTCAGCATGATGCGCCCGCGGCGCAGGAACCATACACGACATGACCGCCGCACCATCCAAAAATACAGTGCAAGCGCCACATTCCCCTTCGGCACATCCCTCTTTTGTTCCCGGCATTCCGGCGTCTTCACGTAGAAAGCGCAGCAGTGTTTTGCCCTGCCCGGTAGCAATTTCCCGGCGTTCACCGTTAATCATGGTCACAATTGGGCGTTCTGATCTGTGAATGTCCAAAGTGTTTTCCAGCGCCGGCGGACGGCCTTCGGAAGTTCCCCAGAGCATGGGTGGATGGTTCGGCAGTTGAGGGATCGTCTTGGTTGCGACCATGTGTAAAGCCCGCGCAACCAGAACACGGATCATTTCGCTTCTGTATTCCGCAGTGGAACGCACATCATCAATTGGCTTTGGTATCGAACCAGCGAGGATGGCCGCTTCACGAATCGTCTGGGTTGAAAGTGTCTTTCCGGCTAAATAGCTTTCGACTTCTGGCAAACGAATAATCGTCGGGGCGACGCTGCCCATTGCCATGCGCGCGCGCGTCACTACATCACCATCAAACTCAATAATTACAGCGATGTCTACCACGCTGATGGCCTGCGCGCGACGTAATCCTAACTTCAGAAATACGCCACGCTCATTTGATTTCAGCGCCGGAAAACTGATTTCGCTGAGAAGTTCATCCGACTGCATGACCGTCCGTCGCAGTCCGGCATAAAACTCACTCAAAGGCACGTCCCGCCTACCCCGCAAGGATTGCAATGTCACAGAAGCATCCATAGCCATCAACGGCGTGATAGTATCGTTTGCCGGTGAAGCTGTAATCAAATTTCCAGCGACAGTGCCCCGGTTGCGTATCTGCGGGGCGCCTACTTCCCAGCATGCTTGCGCTAGAGGCAGCCCTTTTTCACGGATTAGCGAACTACCAACCACATGATTGTGCAGCACAAGCGGCCCTAATATTATACGCCCCTCAGCCTCATGTATCCGGGAAAGCCCTGCAACCCGGGTGATATCAATGATTGTCTCAATTCCCTTGCGCTGACCCCGTTCAATTTCCAGCAGAAGATCAGTGCCGCCAGCAATAATGCGCGCAGCAGCACCACGCTCTGCCAGCAGTTGAACAGCTTCGTCGAGAGATGAAACGCTGATATACGTATTCCACATCATGAAATCACTACCTGTATTGTTCACACTATAACGCGATGATAGCTTAAACGTGCTTTAAGTTTCTGACTAACTGCGTGGTTCGATTTCAAGCACTTTAAAAGGATAAACGTTAATCACGCAAGTTTCCCGATATTGCGTTTCGGTTTCCGCCCGATTGTCATAATTATGCACATGACCGTGTAATAAGTAACGGGGATGAAACCAATCTATGAAGCGAATGAAGGATTTGAAGCCAGTATGCGGCTTATCGGGCAGATCATGGATACCGCGCGGGGGGCTATGCGTCACAAAAACATCTACTTTTCGCCCCTGAGCGGCACTCATCTTAAGGGGAATCAATAAACGATTCACTTCCCATGACATGTCATTCTCAGAATATTGAATGGGCGCATTGTTGTAGCGCATTGAGCCTTCCAGACCTACAAAGGTGATACCTTTATGCGTAATAATACGACGGTGCAGGTCATCACCCCCGGGCGGTCTTTCATCGTACATTGTGTCATGATTGCCGCGAACATAAAACAATGGCACGCTTAAGACCGAAGTGATGAAATCAAGATATGCTGACGGCATATCGCCACAACTCACCACCAGATCAATATCATGATAGCGCCTGCGTAAATGAGCAGCATTTTCAAGTTGCGAGGTAACTAAATCACTGACACAAAGTATTTTCACGCCTAAACCCAGATAATCTTCCCCGAAGCATCAAAATCTACATAGGGGGTTTATTCATGATATTTTGCTTTAGTCATAAACTGCTTTCCTATCTCGAAATTCGTATCGGATTCGCCAAGGCACCAGAATCAAAACGGGCGCGTTTGCTAGACGCGCCCGCTACGTTACTTAACCGGCTGCTTCGCTAGTGCCTGTAGAGACATCACCATTGACGGCAGCCTCCTCGCCTTCACCCTCGCCTTCCAGATCAGGCGAGCCATCCATGATGGCAATACCCGAGATGAAGTCATCGTCATTCAAATCCATTAAGCGCACGCCGATAGCATTACGCCCGGTTTGACGAATTTCATCTAGCCGGGTTCTCAAAACGATACCGT